>JACQAI010000050.1 GCA_016195115.1 Pseudomonadota bacterium | reverse complement strand
GGCCGCACCGTGCACGACCTGCACTTGCGCCGCCAGCTGATCGCGCTCGGCGAGGACATGGTCAACGATGCGTTCCGCGACGACCTCGACAACGAGGCGACCGGCCAGATCGAGATCGCCGAGCAGCGCCTTTATACCCTCGCGTCGACCGGCGAGATCGAGGCCGGGCTGCAGGAGTTCTCGACCGCGCTGAAAGCCTCGATCGAGGCCGCCAACGCCGCGTTCCGCCGCGAGGGCCAGCTCGCCGGCGTGCCGAGCGGCTTCACCGATCTCGACAAGCTGCTGGGCGGCCTGCACGCGTCGGACCTCCTGATCCTCGCCGGGCGCCCTTCGATGGGCAAGGCCCAACCCCTTGACGCGAAGGTGCTGGCCCTCGACGGATGGAAGACCATGGGCGAGCTTCGGCTCGGCGACCGCCTCGCCTCCATCGATGGTCGTCCCTCAATGGTCAGCGGCGTGTTTCCGCAGGGTGTTCGGCAGATCTACCGCGTGACGTTCTCGGACGGCCGGTCGACGGAATGCTGCGCGGAGCATCTCTGGCGGGTGCGCTACCGGGAGTGGCCGGAACCCCGCATCGTCTCGACAGCAAAGCTGCAGGAGATGCTGGGGCGTAAGCGCTATCAGGGACGCCTCTGGATCGATGTTCAGAGCGGGCATTTCGGCGCCGCGAGCGACTTACCGATCGACCCGTGGGTACTCGGAGCACTGCTCGGCGACGGCACACTTTCCGGCGGCTCGCTCCGTTTCTCGACCGCCGAGCCCGAGATGCTGGAGCGCCTGCAAGCCCGCTTGGGTGAAGGCTTCGTACTGCGGGCCGCCGGTGGATATGATCATCGCGTCGTCACGGCAGGCGGCCACCACAGGCCCGGGCTCCAAGGCGTCGTGCCGAACCAGCTCAAGGACGCCCTGTCGACACTCGACCTTTGGGACGTCCGCAGCGAACGGAAATTCATCCCCAAGAGGTATCTGGCGGCGGAGCGTTGCGCACGCCTCGATCTGTTGCGCGGCTTGATGGACACCGACGGCTGGGTTGAAAAATGGGGCAGCGTGCGGTTCAGCAGCAGCAGCCAACAACTCGCCGAGGATGTTCGCTATCTCGTCCGTTCGCTTGGCGGTATCTGCTCCGTCAATGCAAAGCGGACCAGCTTCAGTCATGCCGGCGAGCGCCGCGACGGACTGCCAGCGTACGTCTGCAATATTCAGCATGAGGACCCGGCGAGCCTGATGCTGCTGACGCACAAGAGAAGCCGAGTGTCGGCCGGCCCGCGTCGCCGCCAGCGCTTGACGGTATCCTCGATCGTGCCGACGCGCGTTGCCGACGCACAGTGCATCTCAGTCACGCACCCGGAGCGGCTTTACGTGACTGACGATTTCGTCGTCACGCACAATACCGCGCTGGCGACCAACATCGCCTTCCACGCGGCGCGCACCGTCGAGGACGTCGAGGCCAACCGCAACCACATCGTCGCCTTCTTCTCGCTCGAGATGTCGGCCGAGCAGCTGGCCACCCGCATCCTCGCCGAGCAGACCCAGATCCCATCCGAGCGCATCCGGCGCGGCGAGCTGTCGAACGACGACTTCGAGCGCCTGGTCGTGGTGTCGCAAGAGCTCGAGCGGCTGCCGCTCTATATCGACGACACGCCGGCGCTGTCCATCGCCGCGCTGCGCACCCGGGCGCGGCGGCTGAAGCGCAGCCCCGGCCTGTCGATGATCGTGGTCGACTACCTGCAGCTGATGCACGGCTCGTCGACCGCGCGCAACGAGAACCGCGTCCAGGAGCTGTCCGAGATCACCCGCGGCCTCAAGACCGTGGCGAAGGAGCTCGACGTGCCGGTGCTGGCGCTCTCCCAGCTCAGCCGCGCGGTCGAGAGCCGCGACGACAAGCGCCCGCAGCTCTCCGACCTGCGCGAGTCCGGGTCGATCGAGCAGGACGCCGACGTCGTGATGTTCGTCTATCGCGACGAGTACTACCTGGCCCGCAAGGAGCCGCGCGAGGGCACGCCCGAGCACGCGGCCTGGCAGGACGATATGAACAAGGTCCACAAGCTGGCGGAGGTCATCGTCGCCAAGCAGCGCCATGGTCCGATCGGCAAGGTGACGCTGCAATTCGAGGGCGAGACGACCCGGTTCAGCAACTATGTGGCCGACGACCACCTGCCCGATGCCCGCTATTGATGCCGCACCCGCCACCGACGCCGCATTCCTGACCATCGATCTCGACGCCGTCGTCGAGAATTGGCGACGCCTTGGCGCCGCCGCCGGCGGAACCGCAATCGCCGCCGTGGTCAAGGCCGACGGCTACGGCCTGGGCGCCATCCCGGTCGCCCGCGCGCTCGCCGCCGCCGGCTGCCGCTGCTTCTTCGTCGCCCACGTCGAAGAGGCGCTGGCGCTGCGCGCCGCGCTGGCCGCGCCGGAGATCGCCGTGCTCAACGGCTGTCCGGACGGTGCCGCGGCATTGTTCGCCGAGGAACGCCTGAGCCCGGTGCTCAACGACCTCGGCAGGCTGGCGGCCTGGCTCGGCTTCGCCGCCGGGCGCGCCGACGCGCCGCCCGCCATCCTGCACGTCGACACCGGCATGAACCGCCTCGGCCTGCCCCCCGAAGAGGTCGGCGCGGCGCGCGCGCTCGCCGGCTTCGCGGCGTGCCGCTGGCGCAACCTGATGAGCCACCTGGCGTGCGCCGACGAGCCCGACCATCCGCTGAACGAGACCCAGCGCCGGCGGTTCGAGCGGGTACGCGGCCAGCTGCCGCCGCTGCCCGCCAGCCTGGCCGCGTCCTCAGGCATCTTTCTCGGCCGCCCCTACTGGTTCGACGAGGTCCGGCCGGGGGCGGCCCTCTACGGCATCGCGCCCCAGCCCGGGCAGCCCAATCCGCTCGCCCAGCCGCTGCGCCTGCAGGCCAAGATCCTCCAGGTGCGTCGCGTTGACAGGGGTGGGAGCGTTGGCTATGGTGCGGCGCACAAGCTCGCCGGAAGCACGAAAATCGCAACGATCGCAATAGGTTATGCCGATGGCTACCTGCGCGCGGCGAGTGCGCGCGGTGCCCTGCGCGTGGCCGGCGTCGCGGTGCCGGTGGTCGGTCGCGTGTCGATGGATCTGATCACCCTCGACGTCGGCGCACTGCCCGATGCGGCTGTCGCGCCGGGCGCCCTGGTCGACGTGTTGGGGCCGCAGCGCACACCCGACGACCTCGCCCACGATGCCGGCACGATCGGCTACGAGATCCTGACCAGCCTGGGGGCCCGCTATCATCGGCGCTATATCGGCGGCACGGCGTGACCCGGTGCACCTGATCGCGGCGTTCCTCGCCTCGATCGGGCGGGGCTTCATTGCCTTCGCGACCGCCACCGGGCGGCTGGCGCTGTTCACCGGACCGGCGGTCTCGCACTGCTTCGCGCCGCCGTTCTACGGCCGCGTCGTGCTGCGCCAGATGGTCGAGATCGGCTACTACTCGCTGCCGGTCGTCGGCCTGACCGCGCTGTTCACCGGCATGGTGCTGGCGCTGCAGAGCTATACCGGCTTCGCGCGCTTCAACGCCGAGGGCGCGATCGCCAACGTCGTCGTGCTGTCGATGACGCGCGAGCTCGGGCCCGTGCTCGCCGGGCTGATGGTCGCCGGGCGCATCGGCGCCGCCATGGCCGCGGAGCTCGGCACGATGCGCGTGACCGAGCAGATCGACGCCCTCACCACGCTGTCGACCAATCCATACAAGTACCTGATCGCGCCGCGCCTGATCGCCGGCGTGCTCGTGATGCCGCCGCTGGTGCTGATCGACGACGTGATCGGCGTAATGGGCGGCTGGATCATTGCGGTCTACAAGCTCGGCTTCAGCTCGGGCGTCTATCTGCACAACACGGTCAACTTCGTGCAGTTCAACGACGTCTTCTCCGGGCTCGTGAAGGCCGCGGTGTTCGGTTTCCTGATCACGCTGATGGGTTGCTATCACGGCTTCCACTCGCGCGGCGGCGCGCGCGGCGTCGGCCAGGCGACGACCCACGCCGTGGTCAGCGCCTCGATCTTGATTCTTTTGTCCGACTACGTGCTGACCGAGCTGTTCTTCGCCAAATGACCGCGCGCACGCCGAAAATCCGTCTCGCCGGCGTGCGCAAGTCGTTCGGCGCCAAGCGCGTCCTCGAGGGCATCGATCTCGACGTCCCGGCCGGCGAATCGCTGGTCGTGATCGGCGGCTCGGGCAGCGGCAAGTCGGTCACGATCAAGTGCATCCTCGGGCTGATTCGGCCCGACGCCGGGCGAATCGAGATCGATGGTGACGACGTCACCAACGTCCGAGGCGCCCGGCGCGACGCGATGCTACGCAAGTTCGGCATGCTGTTTCAGGGTTCGGCCTTGTTCGACAGCCTGCCGGTCTGGCAGAACGTAGCCTTCGGGCTGATCCAGGGCCGGGGCATGAAACGCAACCAGGCGCGGGAGATCGCGATCGAGAAGCTGGCCGCGGTCGGGCTCGGGCCGGACGTCGGCGAGCTGTCGCCCGCCGAGCTGTCCGGCGGCATGCAGAAGCGCGTGGCGCTCGCGCGCGCGATCGCGGCCAACCCCGAGATCATCTTCTTCGACGAGCCGACCACCGGGCTCGACCCGATCATGGCCGACGTGATCAACGACCTGATCCAGACGTGCGTACGCCGGCTCGGCGCGACCGCGCTGTCGATCACCCACGACATGGCGAGCGTGCGCAAGATCGCCGACCATGTCGCGATGATCTACGACGGCCGGATCGTGTGGACCGGCACGGCCGCCGAGATCGACGCGTCCGGCAACCCTTACGTCGATCAATTCGTTCACGGCAGGGCCGAGGGCCCGATCCGGATGCAGGTCCGGAGCATCTAGGAGCCGATGGTGGCACGCCCCCTCACCAGCTATGTCTGCCAGAGCTGCGGGGCGAGCTTTCCCAAGTGGGGCGGGCGCTGCGACGCCTGCGGCGAGTGGAACACGCTGATCGAGGAGGCGAGCGGCCCGCCGGTCGGCGGCAAGCCGCTGGCGCGCGGCGGCAGCCGCACCCGCCTGGAGTTCGTCGAGCTGCGCGGCGCCAGCGAGCCGGCGCCGCGGCGCTCGATCGGCATCGCCGAGCTGGATCGCGTTACCGGCGGCGGTCTGGTGCCCGGCAGCGCGCTGCTGATCGGCGGCGATCCCGGCATCGGCAAGTCGACCCTGCTGCTCCAGGCGACCGCGCGGCTGGCGCTCGGCGGCGCACGCTGCGCCTACATCTCGGGCGAGGAGGCGATCGACCAGGTGCGCATGCGCGCCGCCCGGCTCGGCATCATCGATGCGCCCGTCGAGCTCGCCGTCGCGACCTCGCTGCGCGACATCGTCGGGGCGCTCGAGGCCGGCCGCGGCCCCGATGTCGCGGTCGTCGATTCGATCCAGACGCTCTACAGCGAGGCGCTCGACTCGGCGCCGGGCACGGTCGCCCAGGTGCGCGCCTGCGCCCAGGAGCTGATTCGCCTGGCCAAGAAGCGCGGCTTCACCTTGCTGATCGTCGGCCACGTCACCAAGGAAGGCCTGATCGCCGGCCCGCGCGTGCTCGAGCACATGGTCGACACCGTGCTCTATTTCGAGGGCGATCGCGGCCACCAGTTCCGCATCCTGCGCGCGGTCAAGAACCGCTTCGGGCCGACCGACGAGATCGGCGTGTTCGAGATGACCGACGCCGGGCTGCGCGAGGTGCCCAACCCGTCGGCGCTGTTCCTGTCGGAGCGCCGCGGCGACGTCAGCGGCGCCGCGGTGTTCGCCGGCATGGAGGGCACGCGCCCGGTGCTGGTCGAGATCCAGGCGCTGGTCGCGCCGTCGGCGCTCGGCACGCCGCGCCGCGCCGTGGTCGGCTGGGACAGCGCGCGGCTCGCCATGATCATGGCGGTGCTCGACGCGCGCTGCGGCTTCACGATCGCGGGCAACGACGTCTATCTCAACGTCGCGGGCGGGCTCCGGGTCGCCGAGCCGGCCGCCGACCTCGCGGTGGCGGCGGCCTTGGTCTCGGCGGTCAGCGGCGTGGCGGTGCCGCACGACGCCGTGGTGTTCGGCGAGATCGGGCTGGCCGGCGAGGTCCGCCAGGTCGGCCAGAGCGACGCGCGGCTCAAGGAGGCGCTGCGGCTCGGCTTCGAGCAGGCGTTGGTGCCGGCCCGCCGCAAGGGCGCCGGCCGTAGGGGCGCGTCCGACGGCTTGGCGCTGCGCGAGATCGACCGCTTGGCCGATCTGGTCGATCTCCTGACCCCGGCCGACCGCAATCCGGTGCCGCGCAAGCTGCCGCGGGCGGTGCCGTGATGGGCGAGATCCTCAGCGTCGCCGACGTCGCGATCATCGGCATCCTGCTGGTCTCGGCGCTGTGGGCGTTCGTGCGCGGCTTCGTGCGCGAGGTCCTGGGGGTCGCCGCCTGGGTCGGCGCGGCATTCGTCACGCTCTACGGCTTCGCCTATGTGCGGCCGTACGCCAATCAATTGATCAGCATCGCTTTCGTCGCCGACGCCGTGGCTGGCGTGGTCCTGTTCGTGGTCAGCCTGATCTTGTTCTCGGTGGTCAGCCATGCCATATCGAGCCAGGTTCGCGACAGCGCGCTGAGCGCGATCGACCGGTCGCTCGGCTTCGTGTTCGGCCTGGTGCGCGGGGCGGTCATCGTCTGCCTCGGCTATCTGCTGCTGAAATGGGCGGTGCCGCCGCAGGATCGGCCGGTCTGGATCATGTCGGCGCGGTCGCTGCCGGCGATCGAGCAGGGTGTGGTGTGGCTCGAGCAGCTGATCCCGCGCAGCGCCCGCGAGCGCGGCGCCACCGAGGCCGAGAAGGCGCGGCAAAAGGTCCAGGATGCGGCGGACGCGGCCAAGGTCTATGAAGCGCTCAAGAATCCCCCGGCGCGCGCCGAGCCGCGCGGGTCGGCCGGGCCGAGCAAGCAGGACCAGCGGCAGCTGGAGAATTTGATCCAGCAGTCCGAGGAAAAGAAGTAGGGTACGGCGGAGAGGGCGACGGATGCTGACGACCCACCCGTTTGACGACGACAAGCTCCACGAGGAGTGCGGCCTGTTCGGCATCCACGGCCATCCCGACGCCGCCGCCCACACCGCGCTCGGCCTGCACGCGCTGCAGCATCGCGGCCAGGAGGCCGCCGGCATCGTCGCGTTCGACGGCGAGCACTTCCATGCCCACCGCGGCCTCGGCCACGTCGGCGACAACTTCTCCGCGGGGCCCGCGATCTCTCGGCTCAAGGGCCACGCCGCAATCGGCCACGTCCGCTACGCCACCACCGGCGATACGCTGCTGCGCAACGTCCAGCCGCTGTTCGCCGACTTCGCGTTCGGCGGTTTCGCGCTGGCGCACAACGGCAACCTGACCAACAACCATGTGATCCGCGAGCAGCTGCAGGAGCGCGGCTCGCTGTTCCAGTCGACCACCGACACCGAGATCGTCGTCCACCTGATCGCGACCAGCACGCGGCATTCGGTGATCGACCGCATGATCGACGCGCTGCGCCAGATCGAGGGCGCCTATTCCTTCGTCGCCTTGATCAACGACGCGCTGATCGGCGTACGCGATCCCTTGGGCGTGCGCCCGCTCATTCTCGGCCAGCTCGGCGATGCCTGGATCCTGGCGTCGGAGACCTGCGCGCTCGACATCATCGGCGCCACCTTCGTGCGCGACATCGCGCCCGGCGAGCTGGTGGTGATCACCAAGGACGGCATCGCGAGCCACCGTCCCTTCCCGCCCG
This sequence comes from Pseudomonadota bacterium, assembly GCA_016195115.1. GTDB lineage: Bacteria > Pseudomonadota > Alphaproteobacteria > Elsterales > Elsteraceae > JACQAI01. The sequence continues at coordinate 1,497 of JACQAI010000050.1, read as the reverse complement.
CCAAACGCCGATTCTGCATCTTCGAGTACATCTATTTCGCGCGCCCCGACTCTGTCGTCGAGGGCAGCAGCGTCTATGACGCGCGCAAGCGCATCGGCGCCGAGCTGGCGCGCGAGAGCCCCGTCGATGCCGACGCCGTGATCCCGGTGCCCGATTCGGGCGTGCCGGCCGCGATCGGCTACGCGCTGGAAGCCAAGATCCCGTTCGAGCTCGGCATCATCCGCAACCACTATGTCGGCCGCACCTTCATCGAGCCGGCCGACCACATCCGCCACTTGGGCGTCAAGCTGAAGCACAACGCCAACCGCGCCAACATCCAGGGCAAGCGCGTCATCCTGGTCGACGACTCGATCGTGCGCGGCACGACCTCGACCAAGATCGTCGAGATGGTGCGCGCCGCCGGCGCGACCGAGGTCCACATGCGGGTCGCCAGCCCGCCGACCACGCACTCGTGCTACTACGGCGTCGACACGCCGGAACGCGACAAGCTGCTGGCGGCGCGCTACGACATCCCGGCGATGGCCAAATATATCGGCGTCGACAGCCTGGCATTCCTGTCGATCGACGGGCTCTATCGCGCCATGGGCGAGCCCGGCCGGCGTGCCGACGCGCCGCAGTACTGCGACGCCTGCTTCACCGGCGACTACCCGATCCGGCTGACCGATCAGCTGGGCGGCCAGAACTACCGACAACTGTCGCTGCTCGCCGAGCTCGCTTGATGGCCGGGCCGGCCGGCCGGCTCGCCGGCAGGATCGCGCTCGTCACCGGTGCCTCGCGCGGCCTCGGCGCCGCGATCGGCCGGCTGTTCGCGCGCGAGGGCGCGCACGTCGTCCTGGTCGCGCGCACGGTCGGCGGGCTCGAGGAGGTCGACGACAAGATCCGCGCCGAAGGAAGCACCGCGACCCTGGTGCCGATCGACCTGACGGATCGCGCCAAGATCGACCAGATGGCCGGGGCGTTGCGCGAGCGCTTCGGCCGCCTCGACGTGCTGGTCGGCAACGCCGGATTGCTGGGCGGGCTTTATCCGGCCGGCCAGATGCCCGACCCGCTGTGGGACGAGGTGGTCGCGACCAACCTCACGGCCAACGCCCGGCTGATCGGCGCCATGGATCCGCTGCTGCGCGCCAGCGGCACCGGCCGCGCCGTCTTCGTCACGTCGCGCGCCGCCACCACCGCGCCGGCCTACTGGGGTGCCTACGCCGCGACCAAGGCCGCGCTCGAGATCCTGGTCAAGGTCTACGCCGCCGAGGTCGAGCGCTTCGGCGTCAAGGCCAACCTGCTCGATCCCGGCCCGGTGCGCTCGCTGATGCGCGCGCAGGCGTTTCCCGGCGAGGACCCCAACAGCCTGCCGGCGCCCGACGACGTCGCACCGTGGTTCGTCGAGCTCGCCGCAGCCGGCTGCTCGCGCCACGGCGAGATCGTCCGCGTTCCACGCTGACGCGCTGCTGTCGAAAGCCCGAACCGTTGTGGTTATGATCCGGCCCGCCGCCGATCGCG
>JACQAI010000156.1 GCA_016195115.1 Pseudomonadota bacterium | reverse complement strand
TCGCCGCGCTGCGCTCCGCGGTCGGGTCGAGGATCGCGCTCATGATTTCACCTCCTTGGTTACGGGACTGCTGCCGCGCGGGCCGCTCGAGGCCCAGCCGCCGAGAATGCCGGAGAACATGCCGGCGCTGCCGCCGGCGCGCACCAGCATGATGCCGCCGGGTCGGAACTTGTTGACCATCACGCCCGGGCGCGGCGGACCGCCTTCGGCGATGCCCTTGGCGCCCGCGACGAGATCCTCGCCCGGGATCGCGGTCAGCCGGTGAAGCTCCTCGCAGACGCGACTCTTCGACCAGCCGGCTTCGCGAAAGGTCCGCTCGTGCTCGGGGCAGACCACGATCATGGCATCGGCGCCGGGCGCCAGCTTGACGTTCTGGAGCACCTTGAGGGACTCCGCGAAGCTGCGCGCCAGGCTCTCGGGCGTGCGCGACTTCTGGTCGACGATGCCCTGCAGGCCGTAGCCGGCGTACACCGTCACCGCCGAAACACCGCGCGCGACGCCGCGCTCGACCGACAAGGGCTCCCACGACGAGTTCTCCTCGTCCTCGGCAAAGCAGTAGGTGTACTTGCCCGGATTGCCCAAGGTCGCGCGGTCGACCTCCTGGGGCCGGCCGCCGCCGACGTTGCGGATCACCAGCTGGAGGGCGCGGCCGATCGTTGCGTTGGCGCGGTTGCCTTGGCCGAGCGCGTTGCCCTTGGCGTTCATACCGATGTGCCGGCGCACCGGCCCGTTCACCACGATCACGGGCCCCACATACATCGTGGTCGCGAGCACGCCGTGCATCGCGAACGGCTCCTCGAGCACGGCTTCGACCGCGGCTAGCACGACCGGCAGATACTCGGGCTTGCAGCCCGCCATCACGGCGTTGATCGCGATCTTCTCGACGGTCGCCTCGGCGAGGTCGGACGGCACCAGCCCGACGACCTCCTTGGGATCTCGTGTCGTGCCCTGGAGCATGCGGAGCACGCGCTCTTCCGTGGGTGGAACAAGAGGCAGCCCGTCCGACCAGCCGCGCTCGAACATCGCCTCGATCTCGTCCTCGCCGCGGCCGATCTCGATGCGCCGCGCCGTGATGCCGGTCTCGCCGAACTTGATCTTGAGGCGCTCGAGCACGCCCGGCTCGACGTTCTTGGCGCCGCACCCCGGCCGCATCGCCGGCAGCCCGGCGCCGAAGCCCTGGAGGCCGGTGACGCGCTCCCACTCGGCGCGGTCCCAGCCGAAGGTGCGCGCGACCTCGCGACCCCGCTCGAGCCGGATCACGGTCGGCACGATCTCGATCTTGAGCCGGTGCGAGACGTCGAGCCCGGTGTCGTCGACGCGGCTCGTCACGGTCTCGGGGAACCCCGGATCGTCCTGGGTGTAGACGGTGAGGCCGGTGCGGCGCGCCAGCTCGCCGAGCACCGGGGCGGCCAGCACGCAGGTCGGGCAGTCGCGCTTGACGACCGCGATCAGACCATCCTGGGGAAGCGTCGTGTCCGGCATGTCGCACCCGCTGGTTGCCCGCCCGCGCAGCATGGAACGGGCCCGCCGCGCCGGCAAGGGCCCGGCCTCACCACAGCTCGGGTTTGACGACCATCAAGCCAATGACGACGATGACGGCGGCAAACGCCGGCCAGCCGAGCACGAACCAGGCGCGCATGGCGCGATGGTACTCGGACGGTAGGCTCTCGTGGCGCGCGGCCGCGGCGGCCGCGAGATCGCGCACCCGGATCTGCAGCCATACGACCGTGAGCCAGCACGCGGCGGCGAGCGCGAAGAGCACGTAGGCCGCAACCAGCCAAGGCGTCATGGGGTCGAAGCCCATGATCGACATCAGGATCGCGCCGGTCACCGGCTGGACGATCGCGGCGGGGGCGATGAACAGGAAGTCGGCGCGCACGGTGCTGCGGGCGACCGCGGCGATGATCCGCGGATCGCCGTCGCGGTCGGCCATCCAGAGGTGGAACGCGGTGCCGAGACCGGTGCCGAGCAGCACGGTGGCGCCCAGGATATGGACGACCTTGAGCCATTCGTGCAGGTCATCGAACATCGTTCACGCTCCCGCCGCCGCAGTTTCGCGCGCCGCTCACACGGCGGTCTGGTAACGCGCGGTCTGCTCGCTGTTCGATTGGCGGAAGCGTTTCACCGCCTCGGCGTGATAGGCGCGTTCGGCGTCGCCGAAATCGACCGTCGGGCGCGGCTCGTCGTCGAAATGGCCGTGGCGGTCGGTGCCGCGCACCAGCCGTCCGGCGAGCCGGGTCGGACTGACGCAGCGCACCTCGGTCGGGATGTAGCTGATGCCGAGGCCGATGCGGCGATCGTTCGACAGGTTCGGACGTGAGTTGTGCACCAGGTGGGTGTGGTGCAGCGAGAACTGGCCGGCTTTGACCGGCATGAACGCGGTGCGGCTCTTGTCGAACGGCGCCGTGATGGTCTGGCCGCGCGACAGCAGGTTGTGTTGCTCCTGGACACGCTCGGCGTGATGGAGCTGGCCGAGCTTGTGCGAGCCCGCGATGACCTCCATGCAGCCGGCCTCGATCGAGGCGTCGGTCAGCGCCACCCAGGCGGTGACGTGGCGCGCCGGCTCGAGGCCGAAATAGGTGGCGTCCTGGTGCCAGCCGACATAGGCCGGGTCGTGGGCGTTCTTCGGCCACACCGTGAGGTGGAACAGGCGGATGTCGGGGCCGATCAGGTCCTCGACCGCGTCGAGCACCGCCGGGTGGTGGACGATCTCGTCGACCCAGGTGAACAGCAGGTGCGGCTTGAAATTGTGCCCCTTGGCGAACGCACCATGGGCGGCCTCGAAGCTCTCCATCCGGGTGCGGTAGTGCCGCGCCTGCTCCGGCGTGAAGGCGTCGAACGGAAACAGAAAGCCGTCGCGGTGGTACTGCTCGATCTGGGCTTCGGTCAGCTTCCTTGGCATGAACCCGAGCTTACATTGCGGTCCAGCCGCCGTCGATGAACAACAGGCTGCCGGTGGTGAACGAGCTGTCGTCGGACGCCGGATAGAGCGCGGCCTTGGCGACCTCCTCGGGCGTGCCGAAGCGGCCGAGCGGATGGCGTTTCATCCAGCGCTCGCGGGTCGCGGCGGGATCGGCGTAGCGCGTGAGCGAGCGGCGCGACAGCGGCGTGTCGATCACGCCCGGCATCAGGGCGTTGACGCGAATGCCGTGCGGCGCGTGGTCGATCGCCATGGTGCGCGTCAGGCTGACGATCGCGCCCTTGGACGCGATGTAGGCGGCGTTGTTGCCGCCGCTCGATACCGCGAGCCGCGAGCCGACCGTGACGATCGTGACGATCGTGCCGGTGCTGCGCGCGATCATGTGCGCGCGACCCTAGAAAGCCCAGTCGGGCCGGTCAAGAACGCGCGGCGCGCCAACGAAAAGAATCCCGCCGCAAGCGGCGGGATCCAGGCAGGTCCTTAGTCAAAAAGCAGGGAAGCCGGGACTAGCCCGGGACGCCCTGGTGCGCCGGCGCAGGCGCCGCGAAGTTCGGGCTGCCGATGCCGCCGGTCGAGCTCGAGGGCGGCATCACGTGATTCGCGCAAGCGCTCAAACCAACGAGCGCCGCCGCCAGGAGGAACACAGTCAGGGCGAGTTTCTTGTGCATGTCAGGTCACTTTCCACAGTCGTTGCCGGATGTTTCACGCGCCAGATCGGGATTCCCTGCGCTTGCGCCGTCGCGCGATTCCCGAAAGGCTGATGACAATCAGACGGGGAGGAGATCATGCGGCTTCAGGGCAAGATCGGCATCGTCACGGCGGCCGCCTCCGGCATGGGCCGCGCCGGCGCGTTGCGCTTCGCGCGCGAGGGTGCGGCGGTCGCGCTGGTCGATCTCGACCGCGCCGGCGTCGAAGCTGCGGCGGCCGAGATCACCAGCGCCGGCGGTCAGGCGCTGGCGCTCGCCGGCGACCTGCGCGACGACGGCTTCGCGCGCGCGATCGTGCGCGACACCGCCAAGCGCTTCGGCGGCCTCGACTTCGTGTGGAACCATGTCGGCCACCCGGGCCCGGCCTCGGTCGAGGGCGTCGACATGGCCGAGGTCGAGGTCGCGCTCGACCTCAACC
>JACQAI010000155.1 GCA_016195115.1 Pseudomonadota bacterium | reverse complement strand
ATCCGGGTGTGGCTCCTGCAGGATACGCTCGAGAGCCGCGAGCGTGGGTTGCAACGCAATCAGGCGGCGGTCCTGCGCGTGCTACGCGATGAGCTGAGCGGCGGTTCGACCGGCGATCGGATCAAACGCATCGTCGCGCTGGCCGGCGAGACGCTCGGGGTCGGCAGCACCGCGCTGTGGCGCATCGATCACGATGCCGGGCTGGTGCGCTGCGTCGAGCGCTGGCGCGCGCCGGACCTGCCGTTCGCCGCCTCGGATTTCCCGACGGCAATCCCGCTCGCCGACGTGCAGGAGTTCTATAGCGCGCTCCAGCAGCACATCGTGCTGGCGCTCGATGACCATCGCTCGGACCGGCGCTTCGGGGTCTTCCTCGGCAAGCATTGGGGCCGGGTCGGCATTTCGGCCAGCCTCGCCGCCATGATCCAGCTGCCGGGCGGATTGCAGGACTATGTCGGCTTCAGCCACTACGGCCCGACCCGCGCCTGGTCGGTCGAGGATCAGTCGTTCGCCCGCTCGATCGCCGAGCTGATCGGCGTCTGCTGCTTCCAAGATGAGCTGGCGCGACGCGAGCGCGAGCAGCGACGCAACCAGGAGACGCTGGTGCGCGTCGTCCGCGAGGGGCTGCTCGCCGGCGGCTCCCCGCAGCAGATCCTCAACACGATCGTGCAGGTCGCCTGCGCGACCCTGGGCTTGATCCGGGTCAGCGTCTGGACCTGCGGCACCGGGCCGCTGGTGTCGGGCCGCGAGCTGGCGGCGGCCTGGGACGAGGGGCTCCAGCGTCACCTGCTGCCGAGCGAGGAGCCACAGATCTCGGCGGCCGACCTGCGCGCTTGGTTCACGGCCGACTATGTCGAGCGGCTGCAAAACGACCTCCTGGTCGCGATCGAGGACGTGGATTCGGATCCGCGGCTGACCGCGGCGGGGCGCGCGTTCTGCCACGCGCGCGGCACCGGCGCCCGGCTCAACGCGCTGGTGCAGCTGCCCGATCGGGTCGCCGGGGTCGTGGTCTTCTCGGCTGGTCCCGGGCCGCGCCGCTGGAGCGCGGAGGATCGCGCGTTCGCGCGCTCGATCGCCGATCTGGTGGGGTTCGCCTTCCTGTCGGAGCGTCACCGCCAATCGCTCGCCGCGCTCGACCTGGTCGGTCAAGGTCTCTATGTCGAGGACGGGCGCGGCGAGGTGATCTACGCCAACCGCCTGGCGCGCCGGCTCGCTGGTGCCGCCGACGGTCAGGAGATGCGGATGATCCAGGGCCGGATCGACCGGGGCGAGACCGTCGAGCTGGCGGTCGCACGCACCATCCTGCCCAGCGCGGGCGCCGTCACCGTGATCGCCGATGTCACCGAGCGCAACCAGCGCGAGCGCGAGCGGCGCGACCTCGAGGCCGAAATGCGGCAGACCGCCAAGCTCGAGGCGGTGGGACGGCTGGCCGGCGGCATCGCCCACGACTTCAACAACCTGCTCGGCACGGTCCTGGGTTTCGCCAGCTTCCTGCGGGAGGACCTGCCGCGCGACAGCGTGCAGCACGGCTATGCCACGCGCATCGCCAAGGCGAGCGAGCACGCGAGGGAGGTGGTGAAGCAGCTGCTCGCGTTCACCCGCACGACCGACGTCGAGCGCCAGGTAACCGATTTGAGCGCGCTCGTCATGGAAGGCAACGAGCTTGGTGAACAATACCCAGTTCCACCAGATTCTGCTCAATCTGTGCATCAACGCCAACGACGCGCTCGGCGGTCGACCCGGTACCATCACACTGTCGCTCACCCGCCTCGCGGCCGGCCATCGCGATGCGCTCGTGCCCGCGCCGCGCGATGCAGCCGCGGTCACCGTCGGCGGCAGCCTGCGGCCCGACCGGGGCTATGTGCGGCTGACCGTGACCGATGACGGCGTCGGCATGGATGCAGCGACCTTGGCCCGCGCGTTCGATCCGTTCTTCACGACCAAGCATCCGGGGCTCGGCACCGGCCTCGGTCTTGCCGTCGTGCACGGCATCGTGGCGGCCTACGACGGTGCCTACGCGGTCGAGAGCGCGCTCGGGCACGGGACCAGTATCTCGATCTACCTGCCGCTGGCCGACCCCGTCACCGCCGCGGTCGAACGGGCGCAACAAGCCGCGCGCACGCGCGGCCGCGAATCCATCCTCGTGATCGACGACGAGCAGGATCTACTGGACATGATGCGGATCGGGTTGGAGCGTCTGGGCTACCACGTGACAGGCTGCGCCGACCCGCTGCAGGCGCTCGAAATATTCCGTCGCGAGCCGGCGCGTTGGGACGTGGTGGTGACCGACGAGGTGATGCCCGGCATCAAGGGCTCCGCGCTGATCGCCAAACTGCGCCAGATCCGTCCGCAGTGCCCGGTCGTGCTATGCACCGGCTTCAGCGACGGCTCGATCGAAAGGCGGGCCAAGAAAGTCGGCGCCGCCGGCTTCTTCCTCAAGCCGGTCGAGCCGTCGCGCATCGCCGAGAAGATCCGCGCACTGCTCGACGGCTTGGCGCCCGTCGGCTAGCAAGAGCCTCCCGTCTCACGCTGACATCCGGATCCTCTTACGCCAACGCCCGCATCGGCCTCGTCCGCGAGAAGCTCGACGTGGTGCCCGCCCGGATCTTGAGGCGGCTTTTGTCGGCACCCGACTCGAGCAACTGGTCATCGAAAGCGTGCGGTGAGGCGACATGTATAGCTATCCGTCTGATCAGGGTTGCTATCCCTTCGCGCCGATGACCCGCGAGACGTTTGCCGTCACAGTCGGGGCGCTGAAGCGAATCAACCTGAAAGTCTAATTGCCAGAGACAGGAGGCGCGACGTGAAGCGGCGCATGCGCGGTTCCGGATGATTCATGACTCCAAGAAGGATGGGCCGCCGGCGGTGATTCTGGTGGTCGACGACAACGACGACGTGCGGGATCTCGCCTGCACGATTCTGGACGACGCCGGTTACCGGGTCCTGGAGGCGGAAACCGGCGAGCGTGCCATCGTGCTGTTCGAGGCCAATCCCGACATCGGCCTGATCTTCACCGACATCCTCATGCCGGGGATCGACGGCTTCAAGCTAGCCGACATGATTCGGTCCAGGCGTCCCGACATCCGAATCCTCTATACCACCGCCTACATCGGCCTCGCCCGCGAGAAGCTCGGCGTGGTGCATGGCCCGATCTTGAGGAAGCCCTATCGGCCGGCCCAACTCGAGCAGCTGGTCATGGAAAGCCTGCGGTGACCTGCGCAAGGATAGCTATCCGTCTGATCAGGGCTGCTATCCCTCCGCGCCGGTGACCCGCGCCACGATTGCACGCACAGTCAGAGCACCGAAAAAGAATCGACTGGGGAAGTCCAGTTCCCGGGGATGGGAGGCGCGTGGGCGGTTCCGATCGCGATCCGACGAGTGGCATGTGATGGGCTCGACCCCGCTTGTCTCGTCTCGGCATACGACCGGCGTGCTCGGCGCCGCCTCGGAGCTGTCGAAGCAATCGGCGGCCCTCAAAGAAGAAGTCGAGCGATTCTTATCAGGCATTCGGTCGGCATGATGCCGGCCCCTGGACAGCGCAGCGTGGCGATCGTCGATACAGCCTTGGACGCCGCGTGCCTGCCCGCGCCGCCGGACCGGCTCGATTGGCTGCGCGTCGCGGAGTGGACCCAGCGCATCATCGATGACGACCTCGAGCCGATCGAGCGCGTGTTCGCAAGCCACGGCGCGGAGGCGCCCGAGTTCGCCTGGGAGCCCGCGTCCGGGCAGCTGGCCGCACCGCCTCTACGTTTCCTGCTCGAGCACTGGCTC
>JACQAI010000154.1 GCA_016195115.1 Pseudomonadota bacterium | reverse complement strand
GCGCCCACGGGCAGGCCGACGCTGGTCGGCGACAAGCGCGCGCGATGGGCGCGCAAAAAGTCGCCGAGCACGCGCCGCTGGGCCGCAGTCTGGGTCGCCATGGCAGAATTCATACCAGGATAATTATCGATCTGCTACCAGGTTAAATTCCCTGGTACGACCACCCGACATCTTCGGGAGTTCGCCCATGGACAGGTTCACTCAACTGACCGGGGTCGCGGCGCCGATGCCCGCGATCAACATCGACACCGACAAGATCATCCCCAAGACCTACCTCAAGACGATCGGGCGCGCCGGCCTCGGCCGGCATCTCTTCGCCGAGCTGCGCTACCGCCGCGACGGTAGCGAGGACCCCGACTTCGTGCTCAATCGGCCGGCCTACCGCCGGGCGAAAATCCTGATCGCGTACGACAACTTCGGATGTGGCTCATCCCGGGAACATGCCCCGTGGGCGCTCAAGGACTTCGGCATCACGTGCGTGATCGCGCCGTCGTTCTCCGACATCTTCGCCGAGAACTGCTACAAGAACGCCATGCTGCCGCTGGCGCTGCCGCGGGCGATCTGCGAGCAGCTGATCGCCGACGCCGCCAAGGGCGCCAACGCCACCCTGACGATCGACCTCGCGGCGCAGACCGTGACCCGGCCCGACGGCGAGGTCGTGCGGTTCGAGATCGATGGGTTCCGCAAGCGCCGCCTGCTCGACGGCCTCGACGAGATCGGCGTCACCCTGACCAAGGAAACCGCGATCACCGGCTACGAGGCCCGGCGCGCGCATGCGCAGCCGTGGCTGGCGCCGGCGGCGCCTGACTATTCGGTGGTCGACCAGACGTCGGCGATGCGCGCGTCGGCGCTCAGCCAGAACGTGTAGTAACGCGTCTCCTTGGCGTTGACCAAGCGGTAGTGGCAGACGCGGCCCACCATCATGCCGAAACGCTCGGTCGCGTGGGTCGGCACCGGATCGCACGCAACGAACGAAAAGGACGCGACGCTGGCGAGCCGCTCGGCCACGATGGCCCTGCCCTCCGGCGTGAAATACGGCGCCAGCCGCGGGTTGAGCAGCGGCGCGTCCTCGTTGCGCGCGATCGCGTCCAGCGTCTGGCGCAGGCGCTGGCTCAGCGCCGGATCGGGATCCGGTTCCGCCGGTTGCGGGCCGACCAGCAGGCCGGGGATGTAGCGGCCGGCGACGCCATGGGTCAGCCCCCATGAATTGACGGTGCTGGGTCCGAGGCGGCGTCCCAGGTTGGTCAGCACGATGACCGTGACACCGTCGTCCGGATAGCGCGCGTATTCGGTGCCCGTGATGCCGGTGTGCGAGATCATGCGATGGTTGCGGCGCTCGTCGACGACCCAGCCGAAGCCGTAGGGATACCTGCTACTGTCGTTGAGCCGGACCGGCGTCCAGAGCTCGGCGAGCGCCGCCGGCTTGAGGAGCTGCCCGGCGGCCAACGCGGCATCCCAGGTGACCAGGTCCTTGACCGTCGAGAACACGCCGAAGTGCGACGCCAGCTCGATCTGGACGTGGCGCCGGATGTTGACGAGCTCGCCGTTGCGGATCGTGTAGCCGGCGGCGCGGTTCTTGACGATGGTCCATTGGCTCGGCACGGAGGTCGCTTTCATGTCGAGCGGGCGGAAGAAGTGTGCGGCGAGGAAGGGCGCGTAGCGCTTTCCGCTGACCTTCTCGATGACCATGCCGAGCAGGAAATAACCGACGTCGCTGTACTGGAAGCGCGTGCCGGGCGCGAAGTTGAGGGAGTCCAGGGCTGCCGCGCGGTAGAGGTCGGCCGTTGAGTAGAACAACCGGGGGGCGCCGCCGTCTTGCCACGCGGCCTTGAAGCCGTTCTCGAGATTGGGCAGGCCGGATGTATGTGTCAGGAGGTGGCGTACCGTGATGGCACGCCACGCCTCGGGCGCGTCGGCGAGATAGGTCGTGATCGGCGCATCGAGCGCGACCAGGTTCATCTCGACCAGCCGAAGGATCGCGGCGGCGGTGAACTGCTTGGTCACCGAGGCGAGCTCGAACACGGTGTCGGGCGTCACCGGCACCTCGTGCTCGAGATTGGCGAAGCCGTAGCCCGCGAGCTTGACGACCTCGCTGTTCTTGCGGCCGGGCGGGATGGCTGGCGCACGCGATGCCATCGGCGTTCGGCGGCGCGGCGGAGATCCCCGACTTTCGGGCCTGCGCCCTGATCCGGGAGGCCATCGCCTCCGCCTCGCCACTGGCGGACGCGGTCGTGGCGCTTCATCGTCAGGACCTCGCCGGTGAAGCCCGACCACGCGCCGTCGGTGACGCGCACGCGCTGGCCGGGCACGAAACGCCGCGCCGGGGCGCGCTGCGGGCGGATGACACCGTCGCCATCTTCGAGCGCCCGAATGCCGGCGAGCGCGGCGTCCGGCACCGCGATCGCGGCGTCGCCCATACGCACCAGCCCGATGATGCCGTGGGCGTCGTCGAGGAAGAAGGCGGGGCGCGGCAGCCGCACGAACATATAGCCGGGCAGGAACGGCAGCCGGCGCAAGGTGAGCGCGCGGCCGGCGCGATGCTGGCGCCGCTCTTCGATCGGCAGATAGTGCTCGACGCCGGCATGCTCCAGCCTGCGGCGCACCGGCGCTTCGCGGCGCGTCTCGACCGCCAGCGCGTACCAGCGCGGCGGCGCAGGCGGACGGCTGGCTCGCCCAACGCGGTCGGCCATGGCGCTCACCCGACGCGCCGCCGGAGGCGGCCGAGACCGATCGCCAGCAGTCCCGGATCGGCAGCCGGATAGCGCGCGCGCCGTGTATGCGTATCGCAATAGGGCGAATGCGGATCGCGGCCGCGCGGTGCACCGCAGAAAACGAATCCCGGTGCCTGCGGATCGCCCGCGGGCCATTGGCAGGCGCCGGGGTCGGCGGTGCACAGGCGCGACGGCGGCGACGCCGCGGCGCACAGCACCGGCACCGCGCGCAGCGCCAGGCGGTGGGCGCGCCCGAGGATTTGGCCCTTGGTCAGACCGCTCGCGGCGACCGCGTCCTGGAGCGCAAGCTCGCCGGCGGCCCAGGCGCGCACGGTTGCATCGTCGGCCGCGCTCCAGCGTCGATAGCTGCGCCGGCTCATGCCGCGAACTCCGCGAGCCGGCGCCGCGCTCGCCACAGCCGCGAGCGCACCGTTCCGGCTGGCACGCCGATCGCGTGCGCGATCTCGCCGCCACTGTCGCCGCGCGCGTCGCGCAGCACGACGGTGCGCTCGCGCGGGCTGAGCCGGCTCACCTGCTTCCGCAGCTCGGCGAGGCGCACCGCCGCCTCTTGCCTGCATAGGCAGGCTGAATGCAGGGCGGGCGTGAGCGCCGCGCGCTCAACGCGATCCCGCCGGATCCGATCGAGCCACAGGCGCCGGCAGATCGTGACGAGCCAGGCGTCGAGATGGGCGCCGTCGAAGCGCTCGGCGTTGGCGAGCGCGCGCAGCGCAGTGTCGTGCGCCAAGTCGTCGCCGTCGTCGCGGTGGCGCGCCAGCCGGCGGGCGTAGCGGCGCAAACCCGGGTAGCGGGCGCCGAGCGCGGCGCGGAAGGCGGCCGGGCTCATCGCCGCGCCCGCCTGAGCCGGGCCGGCGCAGCGGCAACGCGCACGGTCAGGTGCTGGCTCAGCGCCAGGCCCCGGATCAGCGCCCGCACGCCGGCCGGGGTGAGCAGCAAGGCGTGGGCGCGCGCGACCAGCACGGTGTCGCCGTCGCTGGTGCGTCCGATCAGGGTCTCGGCATCGTCCGGCTCGGTATCCATCCCGGCGCTCCTCCTTCAGGGTGGCTCCGGAATGGCATATACCTCACGGCATCCTGGCGAATCAAGACCAAACTGGCATCCGAGAAAATTCTGTGGTATGGTAGGCGCCATCATGGCCACCTCCCCCCAGAAACCCGCGCCGCCGCAGCAATCCAAGCTGCGTACCGCGCGCCTGCTCCGCGGGCTGACCCAGCAGCAGCTGGCCCAGCTCGCCGGCACCTCGCAACCCCAGATCGACCGGCTCGAGACCGGCAAGCGCAAGCTGTCGATCGACTGGATGGTGCGGCTGGCGCCGCATCTCGGCGTGTCGCCGATCGACCTCAGCGATGCGCTCGCCGCCCAGCTCGGCGATCGCGGCGGCAAGCGCATCGACCTGTCGTCGGTCGTCTTGCCGCCGCCGCCGCGCGGCGGCATGGGCTCGGTGCCGGGCCAGATTCCGGTGCGCTCGGCGGCGCGCGGCGGCAAGGGCCAGGAGATGTTCCTGTCCGACGGCCCGATCGGCTACACGGCACGGCCCGCCAGCCTGGCCGGCGTGCGCGAGGCCTACGCGATCTACATGACCGGCGACAGCATGGAGCCGCGCTATTTCTCGGGCTGGCTGCTGCACGTCAACCCGTTCAAGCCGCCGGTGCGCGGCCGCGACACGGTCGTCTACAAGGTCGACAACACCGTGATGGTCAAGGAGTTCGTGCGCCGCGACAACAACAACACGGTGGTCCGCCAGCTCAATCCGAAGCAGGACATCAAGATCCCCAACCGCGAGATCCGCGAGACCCACCTGGTGGTCGGCTCCGACCAGGAGGGCTAAAGCCGGTCAATGCGTTTTGGTATTGAATTATAAATGGCCTATTGGTATATGATGCTCGATTCGCCGTGGATCGAGCGCCATGCCGACCCCTCCTCCGATTGCCGTCCCGACCTTGCCGACGGCCGCCGACGCGCTCACCCGGCGCGGCGCGGCCGAGCGCTTCTACGACGGCGCGCTGCCCGCCCGG
>JACQAI010000153.1 GCA_016195115.1 Pseudomonadota bacterium | reverse complement strand
TCGGGCGGTGCCTTGGCGACCAGGCGGGCGCCGATGTTGCCCGACGCGCCGGCGCGGTTGTCGATGATCACGGGCTGGCCCCACGTCTCCGCCAGCTTGGCGCCGAACAGCCGACCGAGCGCGTCGGCCGGACCGCCCGGCGGGTACGGCACGACGATGTGCACCGGCTTGCTCGGCCACGTCTGCGCCGCCGCCGGCGCCGTGAGGCACAGGCCGATCGTCAGGAGCGCGAGGAGAACGCGGATCTGATGCATCCCCCATTGTAGCGTCATTGCGCCCGCCGCGAAGCAATCCCACAATGCGGACAACGCCAGGAACTCGGGGGAGGAAGCCATGCGCTTCAAGGATCGGGTTGCGCTGATCACCGCGGGGGCGAGCGGCATCGGTCGCGCCACCGCCGACATCATGGCCCGCGAGGGCGGCGTCGTGGTGATCGCCGACAACAACCAGGGCCGGCTCGACACCACGGTGAGCACGATCGAGAAGGCCGGCGGCCGCGCCCACGGCAAGCTGGTCGACGCGCTTGACCAGGCCCAGGTCGATCGCCTGGTGCCGGCGGTCGCCCAGGAGTACGGCGCCATCGACATTCTCGTCAACGCGGTCGGCGGCAGCACGATCATCCCGCAGCCCGGTCGCCCGCTCGAGGAGTTGAGCTTCGAGGAGTGGCAGAAGCTGATCGCCTTCAACCTCGACGGCACCTTCCTGTTCACCCACGCGGTAGTGCCGATCATGAAGCGCCAGAAGCGCGGCAAGATCGTCAACCTGGCCTCGATCGCCGGGCGCGGCTTGAGCCTGTCGAGCTCGAGCGCCTACGCCACCGCCAAGGGCGGCATCATCGCGCTGACCCGCAAGCTCTCGCTCGAGCTCGGGTCGTACAACATCACGGTCAACGCGATTGCGCCCAGCCTGACGTTGACCGAGCGCATCCGGCCGCACTGGAACCAGCGCAGTCCCGAGGCGCAGGCCGCCGAGATCGAGCGCACGCCGCTCAAGCGCGTCGCCGAGGCGGTCGACCAGGCCAACGTCATCTGCTTCCTCGCCTCGAGCGACGCCGACTTCGTCACCGGCCTGACGATCGACGTCACCGGGGGCCTGTCCTCGCCCGGCTCCTGATCCGGCGGCACCCCGCTCCAAAGTGACTCACCCGCCAGAAGTGGAAGGACAATTCAGGGCAGCGGGTATACAGTAACCGCAAGGCTTCGCGACAAGAGGCCGTTGGGAGGCAGCCATGCGCTTGTCCCTCTCCTGCGGTGGCAAGACGCGCGCGACCCACCGATGGGCCATCGGCCTCATCGCTCTCTGCCTTGTGCTCGGCAATCCGGGATCGCCAGTCGCCGCCGGCCCCCAAGGGCAGTTGACATGGGGGGTGCACATCTCGCTCGCCCCGACTTGGCTCGACCCGGCGGAGACGCCGGGCATCATCACGCCGTTCATGATGATGTACGCGCTCCATGACGCCATGGTTAAGCCGATGCCGGGGCAGCCCCTGGCTCCCAGCCTCGCCGAGTCGTGGTCGGTCTCCGAGGACGCCCTGATCTACGAGTTCGTCGTGCGCCAGGGCGTGAGGTTCCACAACGGCGAACCGGTGACCGCCGCGGACGTTAAGTTCTCCTTCGAGCGCTATCGTGGGGCCGCGCGCGCGGTGCTGCGCGAGCGCGTAGCCGCCGTCGAGACACCCGATCCTCAGCGCGTCCGGTTTCGGCTGAAGCAGCCATGGCCCGATTTCCTGACCTTCTACGCCAGCGCCACCGGCGCCGGCTGGATCGTGCCCAAGCGCTATGTCGAGAAGATCGGCGACGAGGGCTACAAGAAGGCGCCGATCGGCGCGGGCCCGTACAAATTCGTCTCGTTCACGCCCGGCGTCGAGCTGGTGTTCGAGGCCTTCGAGCAATATTGGCGCAAGACCCCCAGCGTCAAACGCCTGGTCTTCAAGGTGATCCCGGACGAAGCGACGCGGCTCGCGGCGCTGACGCGCGGCGAGGTCGACATCGCCTACTCGATCCGCGGCGAGCTCGCCGAGCAGCTCGTGCGCACGCCCGGCCTCACCCTCAAGCCGGCGGGCGGGCAAGGCATGTTCTGGCTCTATTTCCCCGAGCAGTGGAACCCCAAGTCGCCCTGGCATGACCAACGGGTACGGCAGGCCGCCAGCCTGGCGGTCGATCGCCAGACCATCAACCAGGCGCTGACCCTGGGGCACTCGCTGCTCACCGGCAACATCGTCCCGGATAGTTTCGAGTTCTACGCCGAGCTTCCGGTCCCGCCGCACGACCCCGCCAAGGCCAAGCGCTTGCTCGCCGAGGCCGGCTACCCCAACGGCTTTGACGCCGGCAATTACTATTGCGACGCTTCCTACGCCAATCTCGGCGAGGCCGTGATCAACGACCTTCAGGGGGTCGGCATCCGCGTCAAGCTCCGCCCGCTCGAGCGCGCCGCCTTCTTCACGGCCTACGCCGAGAAGTCCCTGAAGAACATCATCCAGGGCGCGAGCGGCGCCTTCGGCAACGCCGCGACCCGGCTCGAGGCCTTCGTGGTCAAGGGCGGCACCTATGTCTACGGCAACTACGCGGAGATCGACGCCCTGTTCGACCAGCAGGCGGTCGACCTCAACCCCGAGCGCCGCACCGCGACGCTGCACAAGATGCAGCAGCTCGTCCATGCGCGGGCGATCTACGCGCCGATCTGGCAGCTCGGCTTCCTGAACGGCGTCGGTCCCCGGGTCGGCGAGTCCGGGCTCGGCCTGATCCGGCGCTACGCCTACTCCGCGCCCTACGAGGACGTCACGCTGAAGGCCAAGTAGCCGCGCCCGCGCGCAGCCGCAAGGCCCGCCCAGCGTCGTGGTGATCGCCGACAATCACCAGGGTGGACTCGACGCGACCGTGGCCGAGAGAAGAGCGCCCGCGGGATCCTGAAGGCGATTGCCGGCAATCGCCTAAAACGTTAGGTTGCGGTCGCCTCGAATTTAAGCCGGTAGCGAGGGGCCATGCGGGGGAAGGTGATTGCGGCCGTCGCGATCGCGGCGGGCGCGTTGACGATGCTCGCCGGCTGCATGATGCCGGAGATCCCCTATGACCGCGAGACCGCCGGCGGCATCAAGCACGTCGGCATCGTCACGCCGCACTTCCACCCCGAGCCGGACGTCCACCTGGCGAGCTCGGTCGGCCAGAGCTTCGGCTTGATCGGCGCCCTGGCCGACGTCGGTCTCAAGGCCGAGCGCGACAAGCGCTTCGGCAGGATTCTGCAGCAGGCCAACTTCTCGGCCCAGGAGATCTTCACCGAGTTGCTGGCCAACGATCTGCGAGCGCGCGGCTACGAGGTGTCGCTCATCGCGATGCGGCGCGACAAGGACTTCGTGAAGAGTTACCCCGTGCACACGCCGCCGGCGGTCGACGCCTATCTCGACCTCTACGCCTTGAACTATGGCTATATCGCCGCCGGGATCGGCAGTCCGCCGTACCGGCCGTGGGTGTGGATGCGCGTGCGGCTGGCGCGGGCCAAGGACTCGGCGGTGCTGATGCAGGACACCATCGTCTACAACCCGGTGATCGGCGCGACCTACACCAAAGCGGTGACGATCCCGCCGGACCCCCGGTTCGAGTACCGCACCTTCGACCTGCTCGAAGCCGATCCCGCCGGCTCGGTGCGCGGCCTGCGGACCGCGATCGAGCAGTCGGCGCAAGCTGTCGGCAAGCTGCTGAAGTAGCCGTCGTGGCTCGCGTCGAGCGCCTCGCGCGATTGCTGCTCGGCGTGGCGCCCGCAGCGCTCGCGCTCGCCTGCGCCAAGCCGCCGCCGCCGACCGTCACTCTGGACGGGGACGCCTGCGTGAGCGCGCCGGCGCTTGCCGAGGCGCGCTCGGTGCCGCTCGAGGACAAGGAGGTTGCCGTCACGCTCGAAGCCGGGGCGCCGTGTTGGCGCGCCGATGACGGCACCATCAGCGTCTACGCCATGTTTCGGCTGCCCCAATCCGCCGAGCCCTACATCGTGACGGTGCTGAGCGAGCTGCGCGGCCAGAGCCTGTTCGCGGCGCGTATCCTCTTGCTCGACGACTGGGGCAAGACCGTGCGTGAGCTCGGCCACGACGCCTTCAACTTCCGCGGCGCCGCGACGGGAGCGAGCCTGCGCACCCGCCCGGACGAGCGCTACGCGCTCGTCGCGTCGGATCCGCACCTGGTCGGCCGCCACCTCTCGCAAATCGTCCCGCAGGTGCGTTCCAGCGGCGCGGTGTTGCCGGGCGGCGGCTACGTGCCGATCAACACAGGGGTCGAGGAGATCCGCACCATCACGTTCGCCTACAGCGGCATCGTCAAGGTCTCGGCGCGGCCGCTGCCGCAGGAGAAGTAGGCGTTCGCATAGCTCACCGGCCGAGCCGCGCCAGCATGGCGGGATCGTTGCGCGCGCCGGCCGCGGCATTGGGCGTGAACACGCGTTCGAGGGCTTGCAGGGTGGCGGCCGATGGCTGCAGCCGGGCGGCCGCCGCGTTCTCCTCGAGCCGCTCGACCCGGCTGGTGCCGGCGATCGGCACGATGTCGTCACCGCGGCTCAACAACCAAGCCAGCGCGAGCTGGGCCGGCGTGGCGCCTTCGGCCGCGGCCAACGTTTGGAGCGCGCGCACCAGGGCGGCGTTGTGCGCCAGATTGGCGTCCTGAAAGCGCGGCATGCGGCGCCGCCGGTCGCTCGGCGCCAGCGCCGCCGCGCTCGTGATCGTGCCGGTCAGGAAGCCGCGGCCGAGCGGGCTGTAGGCGACGAAGCCGATGCCGAGCGCGCGGCAGGTCGGCAGGATCTCGGCCTCGACGTCGCGCGTCCACAGCGAGTACTCGGTCTGCAGCGCCGCGATCGGATGTACCGCGTGGGCGCGCCGGATGGTATCGGGGCCCGCCTCGGACAGCCCGAGGTGGCGGACCTTGCCCTGCGCGACCAGGCGCGCCATCGCGCCCACGGTGTCCTCGATCGGCACCGCCGGGTCGACCCGGTGCAGGTAATAGAGATCGATCGTCTCGATGCCGAGCCGTCGCAGACTGGCGTCGCACGCCTGGGCGACGTACTCGGGCCGGCCATTCTCCGCAGCTGATCCGTCGGCGAGGCGCAGATTGCCGAACTTGCTGGCGACGACGTAACGAGCGCGGCCCGCCTTGAGCGCGCGCCCGACGATCTCCTCGTTGCGGCCCTTGCCGTAGGCGTCCGAGGTGTCGAGCAGGTCGATGCCGAGCGCGGGCGCGCGCCGCAAAGTTGCCAGCGCGCTCGCCGGGTCGGGCTCGCGATCGCCGTACATCGGCGTGAAGCTCAGGCAGCCGAGCCCGAGCGCGGAAACCTCGAGCTGACCGAGCCGGCGCCGCTGCATCGACTCCCTACGCCTTGAGGAAGGCGGCCGCGGCGTCGGCCGCGACCTGACAGCCGAGCACCAGGTCGGCCTCCGAAGTGTCCTCGGCGATGTCGTGGCTGATGCCGCGGATCGACGGCACGAACAGCATCGCGCTCGGCATGTGGCGCGCCAGCACCATGGCGTCGTGACCGGCGGCGCTGTGCATGCGCCTGACCAGCCCGGGTGCATGCTTCGCCGCCACCGTCTCGATGACGTCCTGGAAGCCGGCATCCATCGGCGCCGGCTCGGTGCGCCGCGGCTGGATCAGCACGACGGAGCAGGGCCCGGCGGCGTTGGTCCCGGCGAGCATCGCATCGAGCCGCTGCGACAGCGCATCGAGCCGCGGCGTGTCGGGATCGCGGAACTGCAAGGTGAGCTCGGTGTGGCCCGGGATGACGCTCGGCGAGCCCGGCTCGAGCACGACCCGGCCGAACGTCCACACCGTGTGCGGCCCAGCAACCTCGGCGAAGCTGCGGTTGAGCCGGGTCGCGAACTCGAACAACGCCACCGCGGCGTCCTTACGCAACGGCATGGGCGTCGTACCGGCATGGTTCTGCTCGCCTTTGAACACCGCGACACCGCCACGGATGCCGACGATGGCGCTGACCACGCCGATGCGCTTGGCCTCGCGCTCGAGCGTGCCGCCCTGCTCGACATGGGCCTCCAGATAACCCTTGTAGCGCCCGGGCTCCAGGCGCACCGGTGCCACGCCGTCGAGTTTGGCGGCCTTGAGGGCGTCACCCAGCGCGACGCCGTCGCGACTTTTCGCCCCGGTGACGTCCTTGAGCTCGAGCTCGCCGACGAAGGCGCGGCTACCCAAAAAGCCGACCGGGAAGTGGCCTTCCTCGTCGATCCACGACGCGACGTCGATGCCGAGGCCGGCGCATGCCGGGTCGGCGGCGAACGCGCGCGCGATCTCGAGGGCGTAGATCACCCCCATGGCGCCATCGAGCCAGCCGCCCTTCGGCTGCGTGTCGGTGTGCGAGCCCATCAGCAGCACCGGGCCCTTGGCGCGCGAGCGGCCGAACACGGTGCCGACGCCGTCGATCTGGGCGTCGAGCCCGGCGTCGGTCAGGCGTTGGCACAGCCAATGCCGCGACTGGATGTCGATGTCGGTCAGCGACAGGCGATGGACGCCGGTGCCGTGGCGGCCAAATTCGGCGAGGCGACGCAAGTCGCCGATCAGGCGGGCGGGATCGATCTTGGGCATTGGCTACCGCGCGTGCAGGTGTTGTCGATACCAGGCGACCGTCTCCGCCATCACGTCGCGGAACGGCTCGCCGCCGTAGACTTCGTAGTGGCCGCAGTTCGGGATGACGGCCAGGCGCTTGGGCTCACCGGCGAGGCGGTACAGCGACTCGCTCTCGTCGGGCGGCACCAGCCGGTCGTCGCCGGCGGTGATGAACAGCACCGGCCGCGGCGCGATCTTGTCGACCACCCACTCGGGATGGAATTCCATCGTGTCGTCGACGAACTCGAGCGGGATCTCGCTGACCGCGCCGGGATTGCCCTTGCGCGCCGCGGCGGCGAGGTCGGCCGATTGGCGGTCGGGAATCAAAATTTCACTGCGGTCGACGAACTCGGATTTGCCGGTCAGCGCGCGCTTGATCCGGTCGGCGGCGGCGCGCGCCAGCAGGTCGTGGTACTCGTCGGGCCGGCGCACCGAGCGCATCCAGCGCTGGCCATGGCCGATGCCGACCACCGAGACGACGCATTTGACGCGCCGGTCGACCGCCGCCATCCACACCACCGTGGCGCCGCCGTAGCTGGTGCCGTAGATGCCGAGGCGATCGGCGTCGACCATCGTCTGGGCGCCGAGGAAGGTCAGCGCCGCCTGGGCGTCGATGACGCGGCCGTAGGGCGCCAGCCGGCTCTTCGGCCCGTCGCTGTCGCCCCAACCCTTGTAGTCGAACGTCATGACGACGTAGCCCGCCTCGTTGAGCACACGGGCGTTTTCCGGCAGATAGAGGTTCCGCACGCCGGTGTAGCCGTGGCACAGCAGAATGCCGGCGCGTTTTTCTCCCGGTTTCAAATCCCCGGGCAGGAACAGGTCGCCGGAGAGCCGGACGCCTTCGCTATAGAAATCGATCTTCCGGCTGCTCGGCTGGTTCGCCATGGCTGCCATCCCGGTTGCCGCATCCCAAGTGTCGGCGCTCGGCCGGTGTGCAGCAAGTGGGACGGCACGACCGTTAGGGTGGGCGGGAAAGGGGTCGCCGGGCGGCGCGCCGGGACGCTAGACTGCCGGCGGTCAGCCGCGCCCGCAAAGGCGCGCGCAAATGGGGGGATGTGATGGCACGATTTCTCGCACCAGTGGTCGTCGCGGCGGCGCTCGCCGCAACCGTGCCCGCGCACGCCCAGACCGCCTACGTCGTCGGGCTGTCGGGTGCGTTGACCGGACCCGCGGCAGCGACCTACGCGGCGGCGATCGAAGGCCTGCGGCTGCACATCGACACGGTCAATGGGCGCGGCGGCGTCAACGGCAAGCCGATCCAGCTGGTCATCTACGACGATCAGGCCGAGCCGTCGAAGTCGGCCGCCAACGTGCGGCGGTTGCTGACCCAGGACAACGTCGTCCTGCTGATCCACGCCAGTCTGTCGGCGACCTATCCGGCGGCGATCGGCGAGGTCAAGCGCGCCAAGGTGCCGCTGATGTTCTCGGGCTCGATCTGCCCGAAGGAGGTCTATCCGCCGGCCGACGAAGTGCAGTTCTGCACCACCGCGTTCGGCTCGCAATACGAGAGCCGCATGGCGCTCGGCTTCATCAAGGAGGCGGCCGGCAGCACGCCGGTCAAGCTCGCCACCACCGCGATGGCGATCCCGCTGTCGCGCGCCGAGATGGAGTACGCCGCGCAGCAGGCGCCGAGCCTCGGCATGACGGTGGTCGACAACCAGGTGACGCCGCCGGCGACCGCCGACTACACGCCGTTTGCGACCAAAATGAAAGAAGCGGGGCCGAACTGGGTCTACACCTCGGCACCCTGGGTTAGCCAGGTGCGCAATTTCGAGGCGCTGCGCCGGCTCGGTTGGGAAGGCCGCTACATCACCACCGCGCATGCCCAGGCCGAGGAGGAGCTGGCGCGGATCAAGGACCCGGCGCTCTATGTGTTTGGCGCCAACGCGCTGTTCCAGGACGAGCTGCCGGCGCACCAGGAGATCCGCGAGGCCGCCAAGAAGGCCGGCACCAACCTGCGCGTCACCGAGCTGACCGAGGGCTGGGTCGCCGGCATGGCGCTCGAGGCGGTGCTCAAGGCGACGCCGTGGCCGCCGACCGGCGAGAAGGTGTTCGCCGCAATGCGCCAGGTCAAGGTCGACACCAAGGGCCTGCGCGGCGGACCGCTCGAATGGACCGCCGACAACCACTTCCGCGCCGCGCAGTACTACCGCGTCTGGCACTGGGACAACGCCCAGCAGAAGATCGTGCGGGTGAAGGACTGGGTGCGCTTCGACATCAAATCGGAAAAATGACGCCGCCGTTCCATGTCGAGCATATCGGCAGCTTCGTGCGGCCGCCGCGGCTGATCGAGGCGGCGCGTGCGCACAAGGCCGGCCGGATCGACGCGATGGCGTTTGGGGTCGTGCAGGACGAGTGCATCCGCGAGCTGGTCGCCTTCGAGGAGGCGATCGGCGTGCCGACGGTGACCGACGGCGAGTTCCGCCGCCGCAGCTGGTCGGCCGGCTTCATCGACGCGGTCGACGGCTTTGGGCTGCGCGACGGCACGCTCGGCTTCCGCACGGAGACCGCGGTCATGGGCGTCGCGTCGTCGCCCTACGCCAAGGCGCCGCTGATCCGCAAGCGCCGCATCGTTGCCGACGACTACCGCTTCTTGAAGTCGGTGGTGAAGCGCGGCGTGCCCAAGGTCACGATGGCGTCGCCGCCGGTGATGCACTTCTTCCTTGGGCCGAAGGCGTTCGACGCCGCGGTCTATCGCGATCGCGAGGCCTACCTGGCGGCGCTGACCCAGATCTATCGCGACGAGATCGCCGAGCTGGCGCGCGAAGGCTGCACCTATCTGCAGCTCGACGATACGGCGCTGCCGTGCAACTGCGATGCGAGCGCGCGGGCCGACGTGGCGGCGCGTGGCGAGGACGCCGACGCGCTGACCACGCGCTACGCCAAGCTGATCAACGACGCCACCGCCGCGCGTCCGGCCGGCATGACCGTGGCCATCCATCTCTGCCGCGGCAACCTCAAGGGCGCCTGGATGGCCGAGGGCGGCTATGAGCCGATCGCCGAAGCGCTGTTCGATCAGGTCAACGTCGACGTCTTCTGTCTTGATCCTCGGCCTGGTCAGCACCAAGACGCCGGTGCTCGAGACCAAGGACGCACTGCGCCGTCGGCTCGACGAGGCGGCGCGCTTCGTGCCGCTCGAGCGTCTCGGCATCAGCCCGCAATGCGGCTTCTCGAGCGGCGGCGGCAGCGGTCAGACGTGCACCCCGGATGAGACGCGCCGCAAGCTCGAGTTGCTGCTCGAGGTCGCGCGCGACGTCTGGGGGGCGGCCTAGCGCCGCGATCGCATGATCGGTGCCGTCATCGACGTCGAGGCCCTGCGGCGCTCCACCGCGCCGGCGTTGCTGGTCGAGCGCGCGCGGCGCGCGCCTGACGCGGTCGCGTTCCGCGCCAAGCAGCGCGGCCGCTATCGCGAGCGGACCTGGCGCGACTACGCCGGCCTGGTCGCGCGTGCCGCGCTGGCGCTGCAAGCGCTGGGGCTCCAGCGCGGCGAGCGCCTGGCGATCATGGGCGACCCGTGCGAGGAGTGGATGATCGTCGACCTCGCCGCGCAGGCGTTGGGCGCGATCACTTACGGCATCTACCCGACCGCCGCGGTCTCCGAGGTCGCCTATCAGATGCGCGACGGCGGTGCGGCGATCTTCGTCGCCGAGACCCAGGAGTACGTCGACAAGATCCTGCCGATCGCCGACGAGCTGGCGGGGCTGCGCGCGATCGTCGTGATCGACGGCTCGGCGATGTTCAACTACGACCACGCCAAGTTGCGCCGGCTCAATGACCTGCTGGCCGCCGTACCCGACGCGGGGTCGCTGCTCGACGCCCTGGCGGCGCTGACCGCCGCCCTTGATCCGCGCGATCCGGCGTTCATCGTCTACACCTCGGGCACCACCGGCCA
>JACQAI010000152.1 GCA_016195115.1 Pseudomonadota bacterium | reverse complement strand
CATCCACCAGAAGCGCGTCGCCCACATCATGGTGCCGACGCTGTAGAGCACGACGCGCGAACCGTCGCCCACGCCCTGGCGGCCGAATGCCTCGGCAAGGGTGCCGGGTCCGGGCATCATGAAGCGCAACCGCGTTGCTGAATCGGAGAAATCGCCCTGCAGGTCGAGGAAGTCGGCGCCCGGGATATGTGCCGACCGGTAGGTATGGCGCCCTGGCACCGCGACGTAGGGAGCTGGATTGCCCGGCGGCGGCGGCTCGAGATAGGTCGTGCAGTCGTAGATCCGCAGCTCGGGTTGGCCGAGCGCCGCCGCGAGCTGCTCGGTAGTGATCAACGCCTGTGGATCGCGCATGCTCGACCTCGTTTGCTCGGGTTCACTCGCCGCGAATCAGGGACGCCGCGTAGAACGCGGCCGTGCAGGCGATCGCGCTGGCCACGGCGCCCCACGCCATGTCGACCAAGGCGACCTTGGCGGGAAAGTCCTTCAGGGTCGCGAGATTGGTCAGATCGTAGGTCGCGTAGGCGAACAGCCCGAACAGCGCACCGCGCCACAGCACCCCAGACAGTGCGGCGCCGTCGAGCGCTGGGCGGACCACGAAGATGACCAACCCGATGGGGTAGAGGAGATAGAACACGGCGGCCGCCCACAAGTTGACGCGCTCGGCCATCAGGGCGCCCAACCCGGCGCGGTAGAAATCCTTGGCGATCAGGCCGAGCCATACGCCGTCGAGCGCGCCGAGCGCCAGCAGGGCGGCGCCGTATGCGACCGCAATGCGCACCATGCCTCATCCTCCCGGGTCGCGGCGATCTTAGCCGGACGGTGTGGCTAAGCGCGAGCCTGTGCGCTAGCGCCCGCTGCCGCCTTCCCCTACGACGACGAACGGCGCCCAGATCATCGGATGGGCGAAGGTCGCAGGCAGGCTGGTGTCGTCGAGCAATGCCATCTGGGCGCGTCGTAGCGCCTCGGCGCGGCCGATCTCGGGTGCGCGTTGCAAGGCATCGAACGACGCGGTGGTCAGCCGCACCGCCGCCTCCGACGCCACCGGCCAGTGCGACACCAGGAGCGTGCGGCTGCCGGCGTAGAAGAAGGCTTTCGCCAAACCCGACAAGCCGTCGGCGCCGGGCGTGCCGTCGTTCGCCGCGGTGTTGCACGCCGACAGGATCACCCAGTCGGCGTTGAGCTTGAGTTGCGCGATCTCGGATGCGGTCAGCAACCCGTCATTGTCGCGGCTCGCCTGACCCGGCGGGGTCAGGACCAGCGCCGGCTCGGCGAGGTCCCGGAGCTCGCCCGCGACCAGTCCATGGGTTGCGAAGGCTATCACTCGATACTGGTCGAGCTTGAGGCCTTTGAGCGTGGCCTCGGACGCGCGCTCGCGCAGGTAGAGGGAGTCGGCTGCTGCACCCTGCGCGCGCGCGAGCGCGCGCAGCTCGTCGGCGGTGTCGGGCAACGGGGGCAGCTTGCGCACGGCGTCGACGTCGGCCATGGCACCGCGGAACAGGCCGGCGAGCTTGACGCCGCGCGTGCTGCCGGGATTGCCCTCGAGCGCCGGGTCGCCAACGCCGAGAAAGGGCAAGGTGGCGCGCGCGCGATCGGCGAACAGGCGTATGGCGCGCAAGGACGACACCGAGGGCAGGGTGGTGACGGCGTATTGACGCGCCAGCCACGCCACCTTGCGATAGTCCGAGGTGGTTTGCGGCTTCGCTGTCACGAGCACGCCGATCGGCAAGCTTTGCAGCGCCCCGTCCGGAACGATGAAGACGTGGCGTACGCCGGCGAGCTGTGGCGCGGCCGGTGCCAGCAGCATGTTGTGCAGCGTATGGGCACGATCGACGTCGAACGGCTTGAGCTCGGGGTTGCGTTCGGGATCGAGTCGCGCTCGCAGCGCCGTGATCTCCTCAGTCAGGGCCTTGGCGGTCACCGCGAGGCGATGTAGATCGACGCGGTCGCGGCGGATCGTCCACAACCAGGTCTCGTCCGAACCGACCAGATACGCGAGCATCGCCTCGTCGACGCCGAGAAGGCGTTGCAGTTCGGGTGCCGGCGTCGGACGCGGATTGTTCAGCTCGGAGTAGTTCGGAAACTCGCGCGCGATCCGCGCATCGAGCACGGCGAGCTGCTGCGTTGCCGCCGCGTGCTCGCTGCGCAAGCTCTCTTCGGCCGCGACGTCGCGCTCGTCGGCGGGTCGGCTCGATGCTGCGATGAGCTGGTAGTCGAGTTGCTTCCAGCGCTCGGCCAGGTCCTGGCGCTCGCGGATCACGCCCGCGAGCGCGTCTCCACCGGCGGCGAACCGTGCCGCCATGCCCGCGACGGCCTGTCCAGCGCTCGACGACTGTGCGACCTGTGCGGTCTCGAGCGCCTCGGCGGCAAGTTCGGCACGCCGCTCGACAGCACCCTGGCCGATCCGGTGCGCCAGCGCGATGTGCTGGAAGAAAAATCCGCGAAATCGTCGCTGCTCGGTGTTGAGCGATGTAACGCGCAAGGCCGCATTCGCCTGCATGTATCGCGCGGTGCCGACAACCGCGAGCCGGCTCTGCTCGAGCGCAGCATCGAAGAAACCCTGCTCCCAATAGAGCCAACCCAGGTTGACGCGGCTGTTGGCGACGTCGAAATGATCGGGCCCGCGGGCCTTCTCCGTGATCGCGATCGCGCGCTTGAACGCCGCCTCGGACTCTTGATGGCGTCGCTGCGCGCGATAGAGAAGCGCCAGGTTGTTGAGCGTGCCGGCGACCTCCGAATGGTCCGGCCCGAGCGCCTTCTCGCGGATCGCCAGCGACCTTGTCAACGGCGTGACGGCTTCGGTGAAGCGCCGCTGGTAGCGATAGATGTCGCCGAGCTCGTTCAGGCTCGCGCCGAGCCTCGGATGATCGGGCCCAAGGACCTTTTCTCGGATCGCCACGGCGCGCTTGGCCAGCGGCTCGCCGTCGGAGTAGCGGCCGATCCGCCGGTAATGCGCTGCCAGGTTCGTCAGGGCGTTTGCGACGTCGGGGTGCTCGGGACCCGCCGCCTTTTCGAGCACCGAGACGGCACGCTTGAAATAAGCCTCGGCGTCGGCATTCCGGCCTTCCGCGCTGTAGAGCAGCGCCAGGTTGTTGAGGCTGTTGCCGACGTCGGGATGGTCCTGTCCGAGCGCTTTTTCGCGGATCGCCAGCGATCGACGGTAGAGCGGCTCGGCGGCCGCATTTAGCCCCTGGTAACGCTCCAACTCGGCGAGAGCATTGAGGGAGGCGGCCACGCGCGGGTCGTCGGGGCCGAGCGCCGCCTCTCGAATCGCCAGGCCGCGTTCCGCGAAGGGTAGGCCGTCGCGGTAGCGGCCGTTCATGCGGTACAGGACCGCAAGGCTGAGCAACGAGCCGGAGACGTCGAGGTGCGTGGTGCCAAGGGCCTTTTCGCGGATCGTCAGGCTGCGCTGATACCACTCCTCGGCGGCGGCGTAGCGGCCCAGATTGCGCGTGATGTCGCCGACCTGGACGAGGGCGCTGGCGATGTCGGGATTGTCCCGCCCGAGCCGCGCCTCGCTCAATGAGACGATCTGGGTCGCGAGCGGCAGCGCCTCCGCAAAGCGCGCCTTCCGCGACAGCGTCTCGACCTGCTCCTGGAGCGCGGCGGTCTGGGCGTCGAATTGTGCCCACGCCGGCGCCAGAAGGACGAGCCAGCCGAGCACGACAGCCAGTCCCACCAGGCCGGCGCGCTGGCTAATATGCAACTCTTTAGTGCAAGGCCTCGATTGCCGCCCGGTCGCCAAGTGCGGAGCATACGGCGCGTTGTGCGGCGTTCGGGGGCGGGGCGCGATACCAAGCATATCGTGAAAAATTAGCACAGCTTGGGCCGGGCGCTGTGAATGGCTTCACAGGGAAACATCGTGCCCGGTGGTGTTCGTCTGCCACACCCGGGGTTCGGGTCGATGGCCGACCGTCGGATCGGCCCCGGCTGGCCGGTCGGGCCGGGCTCTGCTAGCCTCGCGCGGTTCGGCGATCCGGTGGAGGCACCCTGATATGGCGACTGCAATGACCATGGCCGAGCGCGCCGATGCGCTCGAGCACCGCAAGATGGAGGAGCTCGACGTCATCATCGTGAAGTCGCGCCTGTTCAACCTGGCCGACGCCGACCTGGAGTTCGTCGGCGGCGCCGCGCTGCAGGCCAAGCACCCCGGCAAGAAGATGTTGATGGGCGACGATCCGCGGCTGCCCAAGATGCCGGCCAAGCCGACCCTGCTGGACTATTTCAAATACCGCTTCGCGCCCGCCGCGCACCTGCTGCAGAGCGCCAAGCACGCGCTCAAGGCCGGGATGAGCGAGAAGGTGGTGCTGGCGTCGCTGCTGCACGACATCGGCGTGATCGGCTTCATCCGTTCCGACCACGGCTACTGGGGTTCCCAGATGGTCGCGCCCTACGTCGACGAGGAGGTCGCCTGGGCGATCCGCGCCCACCAGGCGCTGCGCTTCTATCCCGACGAGTCGGTCGGCTATGCCTATCCCGAGCTCTACGCCAAGTATTTCGGCGCCGACTACAAGCCCGACGCCTACATCGAGCGCGACTACCAGGCGGCGCGGAAGCACAAGTGGTACATGACCGCGCGGCTCATCACGGTGCACGACATCTACTCGTTCGATGCCAACGCCAAGGTCGAGCTGGAGGAGTTCACCGACATCGTCGGCCGCAACTTCCGCCAGCCCAAGGAAGGCCTCGGCTTCGACGACAGCCCGTCGGCGCACATGTGGCGCACCCTGATGCGTCCGACGCGCTACCTGTGAGGCAACGCACGGCGCGCTTGGCGGCGCTGCTCGGGCTCGGCCTGATGGTGGCGATGCCTGTCGATGCCGCCGAGATCAAGGTGCTGACCGCCGGCGCGTTCAAGCAGGTGCTGCTGGCCGAACTGCCGGGATTCGAGCAGCGCACCGGCCACAAGGTCGTGCTCGACAACGCGACGGTCGGCGCGCTGACCAAGCGCATCGAGACCGGCGAGGCGTTCGACGTCGCGGTGCTGAATCCGGCCGCGATCGACGCGCTGACCGCCAAGGGCCCGCTCGCTGGCGGTACACAGCGGTCGCTCGCGCGGGTCGGCGTCGGCATGGTCGTCAAGGCCGGGGCGCCCAAGCCCGACATATCGACCGCGGAGGCGTTCAAACGTGCGCTGCTCGACGCCACGTCGGTCGCCTACATAGACCCGAAGGCGGGCGGCTCGAGCGGCATCTACATCGTCTCCTTCGATGCGCGCCAGCCCGTGGCGGCGCAGGCCCTGATCGATTACCTCGCCCGCCCGGAGAGCGCCGCCGTGCTCAGGGCCAAGGGCATGGAGCCGCCGCGTTAACCTCAGGCCGCCGCTGGCAAGCGGTCGAGCGCGCCGACCAATGCTTCGTAGAGCTTGAGGAAATCGCCGTCGCCAAGCGCCGCGCGCAGCTGCTGTTGGGCGGTGCGCCACAGCGGCACGGCGCGCCGGAACACGGCGCGTCCCTGCGGCGTGAGACGGACCTCGCGGCGCCGACGATCGGCGCCGCCTTCGGACAGTCGGACGTAGCCCGCCGCGGTCAGCGGCCCGAGGGTGCGCGTGAGCGTCGTCGGGTCGGTCACGAGTTGCTCCGCCAGCGCGCCCATCGACGCGCCATCCATGGCATGCAGCGTCGCCAGCGCGCTGAACTGATTGGAGGTCAGGCCCACGGGCGCGAGATGGTGCTCGTAGAGCTGCGTCACCCGGCGGGTCGTCTGGCGCAGGCGTTGGCAGGCGCACGCCATCCAGTCCGGGTCGCCGGCGCGTCGGCTGGGAGCGCGGTGCGCCATCACGGGGTCTCCGATCGCTTGAGATGGCGCAGCTGCAGCAGCGACGCCAGATGGACGAGCATCCAGAAGGGTACGCCGAACGTCGGGATCAGGTTGAGGGGATAGTGCTGCAGCGGCTCGGTCGACACCGCGCCCTGCAGCACGCCGAGCGGGCCGGGGCTGGTCAGCAGACCGGTGCCGACCGCGGCCGCGAAGTCGAGCAGACCGAGCAGGTTGAGCCACAGCACCTTGGCCTGCCAGCCTGGGGTGCCGTTGAGCTGGGCCAGCAGGACCGGCACCGCCAGCACGCCGACCAGCAGGTCGCCGTAGCCGGCGGGCTCGCCGAACAGGCGGGGTAGCAGGCCCTCGACCTCGAGCACGACGAACGTCACGCCGACGACGCGCCAGGCCTGCAGCGCGGTCAGCAGGCGCAGGTCCAGCCCGTGGACAGAGTCGCGGAACGCCGCCGAGACGCGATAGCCGCCGGCAAACAGCACCGCCGGGCCGAGGAGCGCGAGCAGCAGCGGTAGCGGCGGACGATCCGGCGCGACCCGGAACGCGCCGGTCGCGTTGGCGACCACCACCGCGGCGAACCACACGACGAGGACCGCGCCGGTGACCCAGCCGGCCCGGCTGCGGTCGCGCCCGGCATCCAAAGCGGCGTAGCTCATGATGGCCTCCTAAAGTAGATGCATATGCAGAGAATAAATGTGCATATGCACCTATCATGTCAAGGCCCGGATTGCTTCGCTGCGCTCGCAATGACGGGAGGCGAGGAGAGACGCCGGGCCGGCCTGGGGTCCTGTACCGGCCCGGCGCTTTGCGGCATGCTCGGCCGAGCGACGGCCCGAAGGGAGACGGCGATGAAATACGACCTGCTGCTGCAGCACGGCGAGGTGGTCGATCCCGGCAGCAAGCTGCGTGGCCTAATGGACGTCGGCATCCTGGGCGGCAAGATCGTCGAGGTCGCCAAGGGGCTCGATGCCGCTCAGGCTCGCAAGACGTTCAGCGTCAAGGGTCGCTACGTGCT
Source organism: Pseudomonadota bacterium (assembly GCA_016195115.1). Taxonomy (GTDB): domain Bacteria; phylum Pseudomonadota; class Alphaproteobacteria; order Elsterales; family Elsteraceae; genus JACQAI01. The sequence continues at coordinate 2,203 of JACQAI010000152.1, read as the reverse complement.
GCCCGGGCTGGTCGACTGCCACGCCCACATCGCCGTCAACGGCCACAACATGGGCATCGACACCGACCGGTTCTGCCGCGCCAGCGGCGTGACGACCATGTGCGACGCCGGCAGCTGCGGCTCGTCGAACTTCGCCAGCCTGCGCTATCTGGTCGACACCGCAGTGCGCACGCGCGCCAAGGCGTTCGTCAACCTGTCGACCATCGGCATCACGGGCGCGCGCGTCTGCGGCGAGCTGTCGTTCGAGCGCTACGCCGACCCCGAGGGCTGCGCGCGCACCATCGCGGAGAACCAGGACTTCGCCATCGGCGTCAAGCTGCGCTTCGGGCCCAATCTGGTGTGGGACTACTCGGATGCGCCCTTCAAGGTCGCGCGCAAGGCCGCCGACATGGCGGGCACGCCGATGATGGCGCACATCACGCAGACGCCGCTACCGATGCCCGAGATCCTCAAGCACTACAAGCCGGGCGACATCATCACGCACTGCTACCACGGCGGCACGAACGGCATCATGGGGCCGGAGCGCCAACTGATCCTCAAGGAAGTCGTCGAGGCGCAGCGTCACGGCGTCATCTTCGACTGCGCCCATGGCCGCAGCGGCCATTTCTCCTTCCCGCTGATCGAGAAGGCGCTCGACCAGGGTTTCCTGCCCGACACGATCTCGACGGACCTGACCTTCGAGGGTGCCACGCTGGGACCGGTGTTCGACATGCCGACGACGATGTCGAAGCTGCTGCATTTCGGCGTCTCGCTCGACGACGTCGTGCTGCGCACAACCCGCAATCCGGCGCGCATGCTCGGCCTTGAGGGCGTGGTCGGAACCTTGAAGCCGGGCGCCGCGGCCGACGTCGCGGTGCTTGAGCTGCGCGACGAGCCGGTCGAGCTGCGCGACAGCGACGGCCATTCCCTGACGGCCAAGCGTCGACTGATCAACCACCTGACCTTGCGCGGCGGCCGGGTCTGGTACGAGCGGCCGAACTGAGGCGCCAGCGGTGAGCGCGGCTGCCGATAGCGGGGTCCCCGACAAGGACTTGCCGCTGCGCGAGGACATCCGGCGGCTCGGCAGGGTACTCGGCGCCGTCGTGCGCGACCAGGAAGGCGAGGCGGTGTTCGCGCTGGTCGAGCGCGTGCGCCAGAGTTCCATCCGCTTCCACCGCGACGGCGACGCCGCGGCGCGGCGCGAGCTGGAGGCGACGCTCGACGGACTGTCGCGCGATCACACCATCGCGGTGATCCGCGCCTACAACTTCTTCTCGCACCTCGCCAACATCGCGGAGGACCAGCACCATATCCGACGCACCCGCGCGCACGCGCTCGCCGCGTCGGCGCCGCGCGAGGGCACCCTGGCGTTCGCGCTCGGCCAGGCGCGCGCCGCCGGCGTGTCGCGCCCCCAGCTCCAGGCGTTCTTCAAGGCCGCGCTGGTCGGGCCGGTGTTGACCGCGCACCCGACCGAGATCCGGCGCAAGAGCACGATCGATCGCGAGATGGAGGTCGCCCGTTTGCTCGACGAGCGCGATCGACTGCAGCTGACGCCGGAGGAGGCCGAAGCGAGCGACGAGGCGCTGCGCCGCGCCATCCTGACGCTGTGGCAGACCGGCATCATTCGCCAGACTCGGCTCAACGTCGTCGACGAGGTCGCCAACGGCCTGTCGTATTACGACTACACGTTCTTGCGCGAGCTGCCGCGGCTCTACGGCATGCTCGAAGACCAGATCGCCTCGCTCGACGGCGGTCGGCAGCAGGCGCGGCAGCCGGAGGCGCGAGCGCAAAATGGCACCATCGAGATGCCGTCGTTCCTGCGGCTGGGCAGCTGGATCGGCGGCGACCGCGACGGCAATCCGTTCGTCAACGCCGACTCGCTGCGCCAGGCGTTGCGGCTGCAGAGCCGGCGCGCGCTGACCTTCTACCTGGAGGAGCTCCACGAGCTCGGCGCCGAGCTGTCGCTCGATGCCCGCCTCGTCAAGGTCTCCGACTCGTTGACTGCGCTCGCGGAGCGATCGCCTGACCCGTCGCCGCAGCGCGCTCAGGAACCCTATCGGCTTGCCATCTCGGGCGCCTATGCCCGGCTCGCCGCGACGGCGCGCGCGCTCGACGAGTTCGAGGCGCTGCGCCAAGCGGTCGGCGCAGCGCCGCCTTATCCCGATGCCGAGGCGCTGCGCGCCGACCTCGACGTCATCGATCGTTCTCTGACGGAGAACGGCTC
>JACQAI010000151.1 GCA_016195115.1 Pseudomonadota bacterium | reverse complement strand
GCTGCTTGATCAGGCCGACGACCTCCTCGGCCGGGGTCTTGTCGGCGCCCTGGCCGTCGAGCGCGGCGCCGACGTCGTTGACCACCACCTTGGCGCCCTCGGCGCCGAGCAGCAGCGCGATCTCGCGGCCGATGCCGCGACCCGCGCCGGTCACCACCACGACTTTTCCGTCGACCATGCCCATGAATCGGTCCTCCCTGAAGGAGGCCAGCATAGCCGAGGAGCGCGCTCAGTCGTAACCGTAGAGCCAGTGGGTGGTGGCGTCGTTGATGTTCAGAACCGAGTGCACGACGCCGCGCGGGATCAGGGCTTCGTCGCCCGGCCCGAGCTCGACCGTCTCGGCGCCGATGGTGAAGCGCAGGCGGCCCTCGACCACGGTCACGAGCTCGTTGGTGTCGTGCACGAAGTCGTTCCAGGCGCGCCCCGGCGGATCGGTGAAGCGGATGCATGAATAGCCACGCTCGCGCCAGTCGCGCCGCACCGCCGCCGGATCGACCGGTGCGGTGAATCGGCGGCGCGCGACGGGCTGGGCCATGGCGCGAGCATAGCGCCGGCGCACCCGCCGGCGAAGTGGTGTGCGCATTTAAGAAAACCCCTCCCCCGTGCGCGCAGCGCATGGGGGAGGTCGGCGAGCCATGGAGTGGCTCGCCGGGTGGGGGCCAGGGCTCACACCGTGCTCAGCAGCCGGCTCTGGGGCGACATGGCCCCCACCCGGCGCGCCGCGTCGCGGCGCGCCGACCTCCCCCACGCTTCGCGCGGGGGAGGGATTTCGATACGTAGTGGCATTGACATCTATATACTGAAGAGGTATATATCCGGCACCAATCGAATCCCGTTTGCGGAGCCCGCCATGAACACCGCCGCCCCCGATCCCGCCGCTTTTGCCGCTTTTCGCGACGCCGCCGGCCGCTTCCGGCCGGGCTGCTCGGGCAATCCCGCCGGGCGGCCGCCCGGCAGCCGCAGCGAGGCCAGCATCCTGAAGGAGCAGCTGCGCGGCGATCAGATCGACGCGGCCGTGCAGATCATCGGCGACAGACTCGCCGCGGGCAGCGAGGCGACGGCGCGCTTCGTGATCAAGCAGATCGACCCCAAGAAGCGCGCCGCGCGGGTCGCGTTCGAGTACCCGCCCGGCGCCAGCGTGATCGAGCGCTTCCAGGCGCTGTTCGCCGCCGCGGCGCACGGCGAGATCACGCCCGAGGAGGCGCAGGCCCTGTCGCGCGTGCTCGAGCGCGAGGGCAACGTGGTCGTCAAGGCCGCGGGGGTGGCGCGCGACCTGGAGCACGACACGCTCGCAGATCAGGCGCGCGCCGAGGCCGCGGCGGCCCAGGCGGAGGCCGCGCGCGCCGCCAAGCTGCAGGCCGATCAGGCGGCGGCGGACGCCGCCTGGGCTCGACGCAAGCGCGAGCAGGACGCGCGGCTGGCCGAGATCGGGCGCGAGGCGGCGGCGTACCGCGCCGCGCCGCCAGCGGATGCGACGGCGGCGGCGCCGCCGGACGCCCCGCCGCGCGACGACTCTGCCCTGTTAAAACCCTGTTCGATCTCGCCATCGGCCGACAGGCCCGATCCCGCCGGCACCCCAGCCGCACCGACAGCGCCGCCGTCGCCCGCGCCGATGCCGTCGATGTCCGTCCAACCGCCGAGCGAAGGCGGACCCGCCGCGTCGGTAGAACCGATGCACACCGCCACCCACAAAACCAAGCCGTCATCCCGGCGAAAGCCGGGGCCCAGGGTTACAGGCCCGGTGTCGGTGTCCGGTCTCCTGGGTCCCGGCTTTCGCCGGGATGACGGAAAGAGTGAGCGGCGCGAGGATGGGTGGGGAGTGTGGCGACGGCGTGCTTCGACCGTTGCCGTGCCTGGAATTCCGACGTGACGGCGACGGCGTCCCCGAGCCGCTCACACCCCGTGGTACTGCCGATACCAGGCGACGAAGTTCGGGATGCCGACATCGATCGCGGTGCTGGGCCGGAAGCCGAGGTCGCGCTCGCTCGCCGTGATGTCGGCCAGGGTGGCGCGCACGTCGCCGGGCTGCATCGGCTCCTCGACCAGGATCGCCTTGGCGTTGGTCGCGCGCTCGATCGCGGCGATGAAGTCGCGCAGGGTCTCGGCGCGGTGATTGCCGAGGTTGTAGACGCGGTGCGGCGGCGCCTCGGCGCCGCCGTCGGGCGGCGGCCGGTCGAGCGCCGCGAGCACGCCCTTGACGATGTCGTCGATATAGGTGAAGTCGCGCTGCATGTTGCCGGCGTTGAACAGCCGGATCGGCTCGCCGGCGAGGATCGCGCGGGTGAACAGGTAGGCCGCCATGTCGGGCCGGCCCCACGGCCCGTAGACCGTGAAGAAGCGCAAGCCGGTGCACTTCAGGCGGAACAGGTGGGCGTAGGACTGCACGATCAGCTCGTCGGCCTTCTTGGTCGCACCATAGAGCGACAGCGGCTGGTCGGTGCGATCCTCGAGCGCGAACGGCAGCTTGGTGTTGCCGCCGTAGACCGACGACGAGCTGGCATAGACGACGTGCTCGAGCTTGCCGAGCCGCCGGGCGGCCTCGAGCAGCACGACCTGGCCCATCAGGTTGCTGCGCACGTAGCTGTAGGGATCGACCAGCGAATGGCGCACGCCGGCCTGGGCGGCGAGATGGACGACGCGGGTGATCTCCGGGTGCTGGGCGACCATCGCCTCGATGGCGGGGCGATCGGCGATGTCGAGCTTGTGGAAGCGGAACCCGGGCCGCGCGGTCAACCGCGCCAAGCGCGCCTCCTTGAGGCGCACGTCGTAGTAGTCGTTGAGGTCGTCGACGCCGACCACGGCGTCGCCGC
>JACQAI010000003.1 GCA_016195115.1 Pseudomonadota bacterium | reverse complement strand
GCACGCCGGTGCCGGGCGACACCACGACGATCAGCGAGGTGATCAGGAAGTCCCAGGTCATGGCATTTTCCGTTGCTTCGAAGCCTACCTTCTTCCCGTCATCCCGGCGAAAGCCGGGATCCAGGAGACCAGATACCAATACCGGGCTTGTGATCCTGGGTCCCGGCTTTCGCCGGGATGACGGTTTTGTTTTGGCGTCGAGTCAGCTCGAAGGCATCGTGCTTTAGGTCAGCCGCCCAACTCCGGGATCACCCACAGGGGCTTCTCGCCGCGCGCGACGCGCTCGCAATTGTCGAAGCCGTTGCGCAGGCGCGAGACGCTGCTCTCCTGGGTCGGGCCGGCGAGGTGCGCGGTCAAGACGACGTTGTCGAGCGTGAAGAACGGGTGGTTGGCCGGCGGCGGCTCCTCGGCGAACACGTCGAGCCCGGCGCCGAACAGCTTGTTGGAGGTCAGGGCGTCGTAGAGCGCCGCCTCGTCGATCACCGGGCCGCGGCTGGTGTTGACCAGGATGGCGTCCTTCTTCATCAGCGCCAGCTCCGATGCGCCGATCAGGCCGCGCGTGGTGTCGTTGAGCGGCACGTGCACCGATATGATATCCGAGGTGTGCAGCAGCTCGCGGAACAGCCGGAAGCGCACGCCGAGCGCGTCCTCCTCGGCCTCGGTCAGGCGCGCGACGTCGTAGTAGTTGACCGTCATGCCGAACGCCTTGGCCAGCCGCGCGGTCTTCTTGCCGATTGTGCCCAGGCCCACGACGCCCAAGGTGCGACGCATCAACTCGTGGATCGGCGGCGCCTTGTTGCCGCGCCAGCGGCCGCCGGCGACGTTGGCGTGCTGGCGGATCAGCTGGCGCGACACCGCCAGCATCAGCATGAGGGCGTGCTCGGACACCGCGACCGAGTTGGCGCCGCCGTTGTTGGCGATCGGCACCTTGGCCTTGCGCGCGGCCGCGAGGTCGGCGCGGTCGTAGCCGGCGCTCAGCAGCTGGATCAGCTTGAGCTTGGGCGCCGCCTTGTAGAGCTCCTCCTTGACCAAACTGTCGACGAAGCCGACCAGGTACTCGGCCTCGGCGATCGCCGCCTTGTATTCCGGGCTGCCGGCACCGGCGACCACGAGGTCGAAACCGGGCGGCGTCATCGCGCGCGTCCCCTCGTCGGCCTCGAACAGCGGCATCACGAGCACGATCTTGGGTTTGGCCACCGGTCCCTCCTCAACTCATTCCGTTACGTGACGTGCGAAGAAAGATTTTAGCGCAGAGGACGCGGAGGATGCGCGGAGGGCGCAGGGGGAGGATTCACGCGCGCAGCGCGCATTCTATTCCTCTGCGTCCTCTGCGAAACCTCCGCGTCCTCCGCGCTAAAACCTTCACTCAATTGACGTTGAAGCCGTAGAGCTTGGCGGCGTTGTCGCGCACGACCTTGCGGCGCACCGGCTCGGGCAGATGGCCGAGCTCGCGCTGGATGTATTCTTGCGAGTCCGGCCAGATGCCGTCGGGGTGCGGGAAATCGGAGCCCCACATGACGTTATCCACGCCGATGTCATCGAGCAGCTTCACGCCGATGCGGTCGCTCTGGTAGGTCGCGTAGCATTGGCGGCGCCAGTACTCGCTCGGCTTCATGGTGAGGTCGAGGTCCTTGTATTGGTCCTCCCACTCGAGATCCATGTGGTCGAGCACGTAGGGGATCCAGCCGGTGCCGCTCTCGCCGATCACCAGCTTGAGCTTGGGATGGTGCTCGAGCACGCCGGCGAAGATCACCGACATCAGGATCTCGGACATGTGCATCTGGAAGCTCGAGATGTGCACGGCGTGCGCCGCGCGCCCGACCTTGGGCGGCAACTTGGCGTAGTCGGGCAACGCGCCGCCGACGGTGTGGAAATGCACCGGCAGCCCGGCGTCGGCGGCGGCGTCCCACATCGGGTTCCACCACGGATCCCACAGCGGCGTCATGCCGCGCCGATTGGCGATGTCGAGCCCGCGCACCGCGCCCTCCTTGGCGACGCGTTTGATCTCGGCGACCGCGCCGTCCATGTCCTGGCTCGGAATACACGCGAGCCCGGCAAAGCGCCCGGGTTTGCTGCGGCAGAAATCGGCCAGCCACTCGTTGTAGATGCGCAGCATCTCGTTGGCGGCTTCGGCGTCGTTGAGCCGCATGCTGGCGCCCAGGATGCCGTACAGCACCTCGCCCTGAACGCCGTCGCGGTCCTGGTCCTTGATCCGCAGCGCGGGGTCGGTCAGGCGCCGGATGCCCTTCTTGCCGTCGTCGTACAACCCCGTCGAGGCCATGCGGTCGGAGCGGTGGATGACGCCGGGGACGTACTCGCGCCCGGCCGAGCCCATGCCGTTCATCAGGCCGAACGAGGCGCCGTTCTTCGACACCCACTGCTTGCCCTTGGGCCCCTCGGTGACGTAGGGCATGCGCTCCTTGAACGCCGCCGAGGCCTGCGCGGTGAACAGGTCGGGCGGCAGCCAGATCAGGTCGATGTGGCAGTCGGCCGAGATCACCTTGTACTGCATGGGCCCATCCTCCCTCGCGCGGCGGGGAACCCAGTATAGCGCGGGGTCGGGCGCCCGCGTCGAGCACCGGAAACGGGAATCAGGTCACGGCGCCAGCGCGACCGTCATGGCGGTGCGATTATGGCTCGCCAGCAGGCGCACGACCGAACCAGGCACGACATCAAGGGGCGCCGGGAAGCGGTAGAGCACGTGCATCCAGCCGTTGGCGCCGGCGTCGGCGCGCGGCCGGTTCTCGTAGCTGGTCGTGGCATCGAGCTCGAGCTTGAGCCATTGCGCGACGCCGACGCATCGACCGGCGCGCCGCGCCGTCACCTCGATGATGCGCCGCTCCGGCGCGAAGCGCGGCTGGGTCAGGTCGAACTGGAACAGCGCGATGTCGTCGGACAGCACGTCGTGGGGCACGCGGTCGAGGTGCATGCCGAGCTTGTGGGGTGCCACGTCGTTGAACGGCGCGGTGTCGAAGCCGGCGGCTTCGAACACGAACAGCTGGGCCTCGAGCGCGGCGCCGCCGGCGAGATAGCACCAGGTGCTGGCGACGCGCGGGATGATCGTGGCGTCGGGGGTCAGGAGGTGGGCGCGCGCGTGCTCGAGGGTCGGCAGCACGTGCTCGGACAAGACGCCGCTGGCAAAGATCTCGGTGACCAGCACCTCGGCGCGCTCGGGCAGGTCGACGCCGACGATGAGCGCATCGGAGCGCTTGGCGTGCAGCGTGATGCGGTCGGCGAGATTGTTGCGGGCGATCACGGCCTGGGCCCGCGCGGCAATCAGCGGCACGGCCTCGCAGGTCGGGACGCGGCGCGCGCCGGCGCGCGCCGCCATCATGGACAACAGGCCGGCGCCGGTGCCGATGTCGAGCACGTGGCGGCCGGCGGCGACTCGCCGCAGCGCGCGGTCGTAGGCGTCGTTGCGCGGCGCGTCGTGCATCATCGGGAAGTGCCACTGCGGCACCACCTTGCTGCAGGCGAGATCGAGATTGTCGCGCGCCTCGACGTAGCCGGGGTCGATCGCCAGCGCGCGCCGGTAGGTCTCGATCGCGAGCTCGATGGCGCCGTCGGCCTCGTACACCGAGCCGAGGTTGTTGAGGGCATGGATGTAGTCGGGCTTGAGCGCGACCGCGCGCTCGAACGCGGCGCGCGCGCCGGCGAGATCGCGCATGGCGTTCAGCACCACGCCGAGGTTGTTGTGATATTCCGGGTCGGTCGGATCGGACGCGGTCGCCTGGCGCAACAGATCGGCGGCGAGCGTGCCGTGGCCGGCCTGGAACGCGATCAGCCCGAGCTGATGGTTGGCGATGGCGTTGGCGGGATCGCGCTTGAGCACGTCCTGAAACAACGGCACCGCCTGCGCCAGATCACCGGCGACGTACCGCTGGACTGCTTGGGCCAATACCTCGCCGACCGACCCGTCCATGTGCGCGCTGCTCTACGTGGGGCGCGGCGAGCCTGCGCCGGCAGGGTTAAGAAACGGCAAACCGGGCTCAGCCGGCGCCGCTGGTCGTGACCCCGCCGTCGACCACCAGGACCTGGCCGGTGACGAAGCGCCCGGCGGGCGCCGCCAGGAACACCGCGGCGCCGGCGATGTCGTCGGGCTCGCCGATGCGCCCGAGCGGCGACTGCTTGAGGGTGGTGGCGAGACGCGCCGGGTCCTCCCACAGCGCGCGGGCGAAGTCGGTGCGCACCAGCCCGGGCGCGATCGAGTTGACCGTGATGTTCTTCGATCCCCACTCGACCGAGAGGTTGCGCGCCAGCTGGAAGTCGGCGGCCTTGGAGATCGCGTAGGTGCCGAGCGTCTTGCTGCCGCGCAGGCCGCCGATGCTCGAGACGATGATGACCGCGCCGCCGCCGGCCGCCGCGATGTGGGGCAACGCCATCTGGCACAGCCAATGATTGGAGCGCACGTTCGAGCCCATGATGCGGTCGAAGGCGTCGTCGGGGATGTCGGTCAGCGAGCCATAGAACGGATTGACCGCGGCGTTGCACACCAGGATGTCGAGCCGGCCCCATTGCTTGAGCGTGCCGTCGACCAGCGCCTGCAGCTGCTCCTTGTGGCCGATGTTGCACGCGATCGTCATGGCGGTGCCGCCGGCCTTGGTGATGGTCGCGACGACTTCCTCGCACACCGGCGCCTTGCGGCTCGACACCACGACCTTGGCGCCGGCCTCGGCCATGCGCTCGGCGATCGCCCGCCCGATGCCCTTGGAGGAGCCGGTGACCACCGCCACCCTGCCGCTCAGATCGAACAACGTCATCGCCGTCCCTCCCGGTGTGCTTGCCTTGCCAGCCTAGCCCAGGACAATTGGCTCCAGCAGGCCTTTTGATCGGACTAAATTCGGTCTATATTCTGGTCGGATCATCAGGAGGCAGCAGCCGTGAAGCTCTCCGAACAGGTAAAGCCGCTCAGCTATTTGAAAGCGCACGCGCCCGAGGTCATTCGCGGCCTCGCCAAGAAGCGCGAGCCGGTGATCATTACGGTGCACGGCGAGGCCAAGGCGGTATTGCAGGACATCGCCAGCTACGAAGAGACCCAGGAGACCTTGGCTCTACTCAAGATCCTCGCGCTGAGCCAGAAGGACGTGGACGAGGGCAACGTCCGGCCCCTCGCCGAGTCATTCGCGCGCATTCGCCGACGCGTGAAGAGATAGCACGTCGCGATGCCATTCGACGTCCTGCTGTCCGAGCAGGCTGAGCGGGATATCGAGGACATCTACCGTTACATCGCTGCGCAAGATGGCGCCAGCAGAGCGGATCGCATCCTCAACGCGCTAGAAGAAGCGTGCCGCGGACTGTCCAACTTGCCTGAGCGGGGCAACGTGCCGAAGGAGATGTATCCGCTCGGCATCGAGGAATTCCGTGAGGTGCACTACAAACCTTACCGCGTGATCTACCGGATCATCGGCCAGACGGTTGTGATCTATTGCGTCGTCGACGGCCGTCGCGACATGCAGAGCCTGCTGCAACGGCGGCTCGTCCGGTGAAGGGAGACCTCCACCTCCACAGCTACTGCCGTAGCCGAACGCGGAGTTCGTCCGCCTGAGCACCCAACTGACCCGAGATGTCCCGCACATCCCCCTCGCAGAGGCGCCGCAAGGAGCATCGTCTCCCAGAGCACCACCAAACGATTTGCCAGGTCCGCTTCTACCTTCGCACTACCTGTCTTGATCTTGACGTCCCTGAAACTGGCCGGCAGGGACGCCTCCAGCTCTTCGATCTCTTTTCGCGTTTCGGCATCCGCATCCGCTCTCGGATTGTTGATCGGGCCAAGATTCCGGATGGCGCCTGCCTTCATCATCTTCAATGTCTCGTATGCCCACAGCTGTGTCTCGGGTCGAACGCAGAAAGCCTGGTGCACGCCCTGTCGCTCCGTAAATCCGACAGCGTATTCGGTCTGGAACGACGGCATCACGATCGCGCGCGCCCGAACGTCAGGCGCGAAAGCGTCCGAGAGCGCGGAAACGATCATCGAGTCGTAGTCAGCAAGAAAGTCGTCACCAGCGAATACTGACCGCTCCGGAACCAGATGATCATCGGCAATGGCCGCCGTTTCAACGAGGAGTGCCACACAGAGCAACAGCTTGTGGCTCAAGCCGAATAACCCCGGCATCGATCTTCTCCCGGTGTCTCGTTCGCGTCACGTTAGGCTCAATCCCTCCCCCGTTGCGCAGCAAGG
>JACQAI010000002.1 GCA_016195115.1 Pseudomonadota bacterium | reverse complement strand
GGCGCCGGGACTGCTCGGCATCCTGATCGGCGTCGCGTTCCTACGCCTGGTGCCCGACGCGCCGGCGCCGCAGCGCACCAAGGCGCGCGCGCAGCTGGCGCTGCCGCGCGCCATCGTGGTGCGCGCCTTCGCCGTGATCGTCGTGGTGTCGCTGGTCGGCGGCATCACGTTCAACGCCACCACGGTGTCGCTGCCCAAATTGTTCGACGAGCGCCTGACCATGCTCGCCGGCTCGCCGCTCGGCGTCGGCGCCCTGGCCGCCACCGTGTTCGTGATCGGCGCGATGGCGCAGTTGGTGATGGGCCGCTTGATCGACCGCTACCCGCTGCGCAGCGCCTTCATCCCGCTGGCGGCGCTGCAGGCGCCGAGCCTGCTGCTGGCGGCCTGGGGCTACGACTGGGCGCTGCTGGCGCTCGCCGTGACCATGATGTTCGCGATCTTCGGGCAGATCACCATCAACGAGGCCATGGTGGCGAAATACACCACCGACGCGTGGCGCGCGCGCGCCTTTGCGGTGCGCTATTTCGTGTCGTTCGGCGCCAGCGCCGGCGCCGTCAAGCTGATCGCCTGGCTGCACGACCGCAGCAACGACTTCACCTTGATCTTCCAGGTGCTGGCGGTGTTCGGTTTCATCGTGTTCCTGGGGGCGCTGTGCTTCCCGCACCGGCCGGACGAGGTCGAGCCGGCGCCGAAGCTGGTGCCCGCGGAATAGCGGCGCCACCGGCGTGCTGCGCGCACTGCGCCGGACGCTGGGCGGGCTCGCGCTCCTGATCGTCGGTTATGTCGCCGCCGCCGTCGGGCTCGGCCTCGTCCCGGCCAACCGCGATTTCGTGCCGGCCGCTGCCGGCATCGAGATCGCGGTGAGCGCCAGCCTGTTCCATGCCGACGTCATCCTGCCGATCGCCGCCGCCGGCGTCGATTGGGCCGCCTGGTGTCCGCCCGAGGCGTTCGGCGGCGCGCCGGCATCGCACATCGCATTCGGCTGGGGCGACCGCGACTTCTATCTCGAGACCCGCACGCTCGCCGACCTCCGGCCGCTGGTCGCGCTCAAGGCGGTGTCGTTCTCGACCGACACGGTGCTGCACGTCGCCTACGTCGACGACCCGTCGCGGCGGCTCGAGTTGCGACGCGTGAGGGTCACGCCGGAGACCTATCGCCGGCTCGCCGACTACATCCGCGGGTCGTTCCGCACCGATACCGGCGGCCGGCCGATCAAGCGCCCGGAGCCCGGCTACGGCACGCGCGACGCGTTCTATGACGCCGTCGGAGTCTACAGCCCGCTGCAGACCTGCAATGAATGGCTGGCCGCCGGGCTGCGCGGCGCCGGCATCCGGACCGGCTGGTGGGCACCGCTGTCATTCGGCATCACGGCCCATTTGTAAGGCCCGGATTCGCTAAAATTTTTTGCAATTGCGCGCAATTACGGATAAAAAAAGGGCCGCATCGCTGCGGCCCGAGTTTAGGGAGGAAACGTCCGCCGAAGCGGACCCGGGTTACATAGGGCTTGTTGCTGCACTGCACAAGAGCCTAATCGCCATTGGCGAACGATCCCGGGTCCTGCGGCGTCTTTGCAACAGTCGGACGCAGCGATGCAGTTCCTAAACTTTTAGTGAATCGAAAACGTTGCCAAAGGGTTAGGGCGTATGCGGCCGTCACCCGCGCCGCGGCTGCGCCGCGGGCCCCTTCCCTCTCCCGCACTGCGGGAGAGGGCGCGCGCACCGAGCCGGCTGAGGCTCTCTACCGCCAGGCCCAGCCGGCCGGCATCAGCTTGAGGATCAGGGCGACGCCGACACCCCAGGCGCCGTTGACGATCGGCCCGACGATGATGTTGAGGCCGAGCGGTCGGCCGAGGACGGTGGTCGCCGCCGGACCCGTGACCCCAAACGCGCCCTTGATCCACGGCACGACGAACCACGCACCGAGGGTCACGACGACGGCGCCGAACAGCAGGGCGAACCACCAGTAGCCGGCACCGCTGCGGTCGCGCATCAGCCAGGCCATCGGGAGCGCCCATACGCCGCCCCAGAAGGCCAACGACAGCACGACCGGCACGCCGAGCGGTTTGGTCGCCGCGGTGAAGTTGTAGGCGACGTTCGGCAGCACGCCGAACAGGTGGAGCACCCAGATCGCCACCTGGTGGAACGTCAGGACCGCCACCACGCCGGCGACGAACACGCCGACGATCGGCATGATCGCGCTGTTTCCCCCGGCGGCCGCTGTTTTTGTATCGGCCATGTTGAGCCCCTACCGATAGTTGAGGGGGCACGATGACATGCCGGCCGAGCCTGCGACAAGTTGCGCACGCGCATGGGCCGCTGGCCGCGATTCGAGGCGCGTGCCAGGATCGCGCGGCATAGGCGAGAGGGGCGAATCCGATGACCGAGCTGTGGCGACTGTCGGCGCGCGAGGCCGTGGCGCGGCTGCGCCGGCGAGAGGTCTCGCCGGTCGAGCTGATCGACGCCGCGCTGGCGCGCATCGCGGCGGTCGGCGCGCCGGTCAACGCCCTGCCGACCCTATGCGCCGAGCGCGCCCGCGCCGCCGCGCTACGCCTGCCCGCCGGCAGCGCCGACGATCCCGGCTGGCTTGCCGGCCTGCCGATCGCGATCAAGGACACCGCCGACGTCGCCGGCGTGCGCACGACCTACGGCTCGCCGATCTATGCCGACCACGTGCCGACGACCTCGAGCGCCACGGTCGACATGCTCGAGGCGCGCGGCGCGCTCGTGCTCGCCAAGTCGAACACGCCGGAGTTCGCCGCCGGCGCCAACACCTTCAACGAGGTGTTCGGCAAGACGCGCAATCCGTGGCGGACGACGCAGACCGCCGGCGGCTCGTCGGGCGGCGCCGCGGCGGCGCTGGCGACCGGCCAGGCGTGGCTCGCCCACGGCTCCGACCTCGGCGGCTCGCTGCGCATTCCGGCGAGTTTTTGCGGCGTCGTCGGGCTCAGGCCGTCACCCGGGCGGGTCGCCCACAGCGGCGGCCGCACCTTGCCGTTCGATACGATGTCGGTCGACGGCCCGATGGGCCGCACGGTCGGCGACGTCGCGCTGCTGCTCGACGCCATGGCGGGCGAGCATCGCGACGACCCGCTGTCGCTGGCGCGGCCGGCCGAGCCGTTCCAGCGCGCCGCCGCCGCGCCGCTGCTGCCGCGCGCGATCGCCTGGAGCCCCGACCTCGGCGGCCTGCTGCCGGTCGATGCCGAGGTCCGCGCGACGTGCGCCGCGGCGGTGCGCGCGCTCGAGAAGCTGGGCGCGCGCGTCGACGAAACCTGCCCCGACTTCGGCGACGCTACCGAGATCTTCCGCGTGCTCCGCGCGGCGTCGTTCGCGGCGCGCTACGCCTCGCTGCTGCGCTCCAACCGCAAGGACCTCAAGCCCGAGATCGTCGGCAACATCGAGGCCGGCCTCAAGCTCAGCGCCGAGGACGTCGACCGCGCCGAGATGGCGCGCGCGGCGCTGACCCACGGTATTGCCGAATTCTTCCAGCGTTACGGCCTGCTCGTGACGCCGGCCGTGATCGTGCCGCCGTTCGACATCGAGCAGCGCTACGTCGCCCAGGTCGGCGATCACAAGTTCGCCGACTATGTCGGCTGGCTGATCGCCAGCTTCGCCATCACCTTGACGAGCTGTCCGGCGATCTCGATCCCGTGCGGCTTCACCAAGGATGGCCTGCCGATCGGCCTGCAGATCGTCGCGCCGTTCCACGGCGAGGCCGCGCTACTGTCGGCCGCCGCCGCGCTCGAAGCCGAGCTCGGGCTCGCGGGCAAGACCCCGATCGACCCGGTCGTCGCGCACTGAACGTTACGTCGTGCGCACCGTCAGGCCGAGCTTCGCCGGGCTGCGCAGGGTCTGATAGACGACGCAGTAGCGCTCGGTCAGCTTGACCAGGCTCTCGAGCTTGTCGGCCGGCGCGTCGGTCTCGAGATCGAAGCTGAGCCGGATGTCGCGAAAGCCGACCGGCGCCTCCTTGCTGACGCCCAGCGTGCCGCGGAAATCGAGATCGCCCTCGGCGCTGACCGTGCCGCCCTTGAGTGGAATCTCGAGCGCGGTCGCGACCGCGCGCAGGGTGACGCCGGCGCACGCCACCAGCGCTTCGAGCAGCATGTCGCCTGAGCACGCCGCCATGCCGTCGCCGCCGGTCGCCGGGTGCAGCCCGGCCTCGACCAGGGCGCGGCCGGTCTCGACCTTGCACGTCAGCCCCGCGTCGCCGAGGCGGCCGCGCGCGCGCAACGTGACGACCGCGGCATCCGGCTGATCGCGATAACGCTCCTTGAGCGGCGCCTGCAGCGCGCGCAGTTCTCCGGCCTTCATGGCGAGCCTCCGATAGCGGCAGGGCGCACGCCCCACGAGCGCAAAACCCGCGACGTGCGGAGGCGAACCCTAGTCGAGGCGGTTACGGTGTCAATGGCGCCGCGGCGACGATCGTCCGGCCCAGCACGACGCCGCACACGCCGTGGCCGCTGCCTTCGAAGCGGCGGCGCAGCCGCCGCTGATCGGGCCTGAGATGAACCTGGACGGCGGCGCAGCGCAGCCGCGCCGCCAGCGCATCGATCTCCTCCAACAGTACGGCTGCCGCCGGCCCGGCGCGGTCGAGCAGCTCCATGGCGACCGCCAAGCCGACCTCGAGCGTGACGCCGTCGCCCAGCGCGTGGCGGATCTCATAGCTGAACAGGCCGTGGAAATAGCCCCGATCGTCGCGCACCGCGATGATGCCGTGGGACGTCGGCTTGCCGGATTGGCGGCGCGCGAAGTCGAGCCAAGTCGTCAACTCGAGCTGCGGCACCAGCGCGCGCGCCAGCGGAAAAGCCTGGAGCAGGTCATCGGGTGCCAGCGGCGCGGCAACGAGGGTTCGAGGCATCGATCGACTGGATAGCGCTGGCGCCATGCGCCGGCCTTGACCTGGATCAAGCGGTCTCGATCGGCGAATGAAGCCGGCAGTGCCGCGTCAGCCTTCGGCGGCGTCCTCGAGCGCCTCGCGGTCGACGATCTCGACCCGGTTGGCGCCGTGCAGCGCCAGGATGCCGTCGCGGCGCAGCCGGGTGATGGTCCGGCTCACGGTCTCGATGGTCAGGCCCAGGTAATCCCCGATGCCGGCGCGGCTCATGGCCAGGACGATCTCGTCATCGGGCTTGCCGCGGCGCGCCGCGCGGCGCGCCAGCATGAGGAGGAATGTCGCGACCTTCTCGCGCGCAGTCTTGCGCCCCAGCAGCAGCATCTGCTCCTGGGCCGCGAACAGCTCGTTCGAGGCGTCGACCAGCATGCGGCGCTCGAGCTGCGGGAACTGGTCGATCAGCTGTTCGAAGCGGCGTCGCGGCAGGCGGCACAGGCTCACGGTCCCGACCGCCTCGGCGCTGTACGGGTTGGTGTCGTTGAGCGCGAGACCGAGAAAGTCGCCGCCCATCAGGAATCCGGTGATCTGGCGCCGGCCGTCGGGCAGCAGGCGATAGATCTGCACCGTGCCCTCGATGATGTTGAACAGATGATCGGCGGGATCACCCTCCATCATGATGGTGGCGCCGGCGGGATACTGGGACCGGCCGACGATGCCCGCCAGGCCAGCCATCTCGGCGCCCTTGAGGGCGGCGCAGACGCTGAGCGCGCGCACCGCGCAGGTGCGGCACGGATCGGGCAGCGCGGGCTCGGCCGCGCGGCGCGGCGCGACGAGCGGCGCTCGAGAGGCCCGGGTGGCCGCGTGCGGGGTAGCCATCAACATGGGGATCTCCGTGACGCCGATGATCGACCTGCCCCAAGCCTAGCGGCCGATCCCGCGGGCCGGGCAGTTCGGAATTCTACCTATGCCGGGGCCACGGCTCGACGCACCCGCTCGATCGCGCCGACCAGCGCGGCATGGTCGAGCGGCTTCTCGAGCACGGCATCCGCGCCCGACGCCAGCGCCCGCAGGCGCGTCTCGCGATCGATACGCCCGGTGATCATGACCACGGGCACCCGGATGTCCCGCGCGGCCAGCATGGCAAGCAGCTCGAGGCCGCCCGCGCCCGGCAGATGGAGGTCGAGGAGCAGGCAGGTCGGCCGCGCCGCGTCGATCGCCGCGAGCGCCGCGGCGCAGGATGCGAAGCCGACGACCTCGAATCCCTCGCTCTGCAACAGCAGCTGCAACGAATCCCGGACTGCCTCGTCGTCGTCGACGACGAACACCACCGCGGCGGGCGCGGCAGTGGCCGGCGAGCCGGCCCGATCGGGAGCATCCATGGCACGAAGGTAGGGTCGCGCGCGCGGCGCCACCATACGGATTACCCCGTATACCGCTTGGCCGGCCGGCCGCGGCGATCGCTCAGCCGTCGCCGGGCTCGACCTTGGCGGCCAGCGCAAGCCGCACCAGGTGCGACAGGCTCTGGGCCTCCATTTTCTCCATCACCCGGGCACGATGGATCTCGACCGTGCGGGGGCTGATGGTGAGCTCGAAGGCGATGATCTTGTTGGGCTGCCCCATCACCAGGTGCTCGAGCACCTGGCGCTCGCGCGGGGTCAGCGTCTCGAGACGCGCGACCGCGTCCGCCGCCAGGGCGCGATCGCTTTCGGCGCGCCCGACGGTCGCCAGGGCGCGGCGCACGGCGTCGAGCATGGTGGTGTCGGAGAACGGCTTCTCGATGAAGTCGACCGCGCCGGCCTTCATGGCGCGCACCGCCATCGGCACGTCGCCATGTCCGGTGATGATGATCACCGGCAGGTCGAGGCGCCGCTCGACCAGTTTCTCCTGCAGCTCGAGCCCGCTCATGTCGGGCATGCGCACGTCGGCCAGCAGGCAGCCGGGACGCTCGGCGGCGCGGGCGTCGAGGAAGGCCAGCGCCGACGCGAAAACCTCGGTGCTGAAGCCCTCGGTCTCGAGCAGGATCTGGAGCGAGTCGCGCACCGCCTCGTCGTCGTCGACGATGAAGATGGTAGGAAGGTTAGACGTCATCGTCGGCCTGGCCCGGCGGCAGGGTGAAGCGGAACGCCGTGCCGCCGTCGGGTTGGGCGCCCGCGGCGAGGCGCCCGCCATGCGCCTCGATGATGGTGCGGCAGATTGACAGCCCGAGGCCCATGCCCTTGGCCTTGGTCGAGACGAACGGCTGGAACAGCTGGGCCGCGACCTCGGGCGCCAAACCGGGGCCGGAGTCGATCACGGCGGTCTCGATCTCCCGGTCGTCGTTCAGCGCCGTGATGATGGCGAGCTCGCGGCGCTCGGCGTGCTCCATGGCCTCGACCGCGTTGCGCACGAGATTGAGCACGACCTGCTGGATCTGGATCTTGTCGATCATCACGCGCGGCAGGTCGGCGGCGATCTCGATGCGGATCTTGACACCGGTAGCCTTGACGCCGACCAGCGCCAGCGCGGTCGCCTCCTCGACCACCTTGTTGATGCTCTCGAGCCGGCGATCGGTCTCGCCCTTCTCGAGGAAGTCGCGCAGCCGCCGGATGATCTGGCCGGCGCGGTTGGCCTGCCCGACCATCTTGTCGATGATCGGCGAGAGCTTGTCCTCGCCGGCGCCGGCGCCGAGCAGTCGCCGGCTCGCCTGGGCGTAGTTGATCACGGCGGTCAGCGGCTGGTTGAGCTCGTGCGCCAGGGCCGACGCCATCTGGCCCATCGTGCTCAGGCGCGAGCTGTGCAGCAGTTCGCCCTGCAGTTCGTGCAGGCGGCGTTCCGCGCCCTGCCGCTCGGTGATGTCGCGGATGAAGCCGATGAACGACCGGCGGTCGTCGACCCGCATCTCGCCGACCGACAGCTCTATCGGGAAGGTCGTGCCATCCTTGCGCCGCGCGACCACGACCCGGCCGATGCCGATGATGCGCTTCTCGCCAGTCGCGCGGTAGTGCGCCAAATAGCCGTCGTGGCGTTCGTGGTAGGGCGACGGCATCAATATCGCGACGTTGCGCCCGACCACCTCCTCGGGCGTGTAGCCGAACAGCCGCTGCGCGGCCGGACTGAACTGCTCGATCAGCCCGTTCTCGTCGATGATCACGACCGCGTCGCTCAGGGTCTCGAAGATTGCGCGCAGCCGCGCCTCGCGGTCGCGCAGCGCGGCCTCGGCGTGCTTGCGCGCGGTGATGTCGCGGATAATGCCGACGAATGACGCATCGTCGCCGCGCATGGCCTCGCCGACCGACAACTCCATCGGGAAGGTGGTTCCGTCCTTGCGTCGGCCGACGACCTCGCGACCGATGCCGATGATCTTGCGCACGCCGGTGGCGCGATAGTTCCCGAGATAGCCGTCGTGCTCCTCGCGATAGGGCGACGGCATCAACATGGCGACGTTGCGCCCGACCACCTCGTCAGCACGGTAGCCGAACAGCGCCTCGCACGCCGGATTGAAGACCTCGACGATGCCGCGCCGGTTGATGATGACGATGCCGTCGACCGCGGTGTCGATGACCGCTTGCAGCCGACCTTCGCTTTCCGCGAGCGTGCCGGGAATCGGCTCTGTGGATGTTGCGGACACCAGACTCCGACCACCGTGGACTGCGTCAGGTGGAGTCTACCAGGGTAGCGGCGGTGCGTGCAGCAAGGTTTGCTTGAGCCGGCCGCACCGCCTCAATGCGCGAACAGGACCGGCAGATCGGCGTTGCGCAGCACATGGTCGGTGACGCCGCCGAACAGCATCTGGCGCAGCCGGCCGTGGGTGTAGGCGCCCATGACCAAAAGGCCGGCGCCGACCCGCTTGGCGGCGGCAAGCAGATCCGGGCCAATCGCGCCGTGCTCCTGGTAGACGGCCAGCCGATCGGCCTTGAGGCCGTGCCAGGCGAAATACTCGATCAGATCGCCGACCTCGGCCGAGGGGCGCTGGCGCTCGGCGTGGCAGAACACGAACAGCTGCTTGCAGCGCGCCAACATCGGCATGGCGGCGCCGACCGCGCGATTGGCCTCCAGGCTGCCGTTCCAGGCGACCACCGCGGTGTCGAACAGGACCGCCGGCGGCGCCTTCGCGGCCAGCAGCACCGGACGCCCAGTCTGGAAGATTGCCGCCTCGAGCGCCAGCTCGGGCGCGCGCAAGCGCTCCTCGAACCTCCCGGATTGAATGATCAGGTCGACCACCCGGCCGGCCTCGACCACCGTCCGCCCGACCGCGCCCATGCGCTCGCGATAGCCGACGCTCACCTGCTTGGCCTTGCCCGGCCGGTCGACCGCGGGCAGGTCGCGCGCCACCCGCCAGGCCTCGAAGCGCTGGCGCGCGCGTGCGCTCGCCTCGTCGGCCTCGCGCACCATCTGATCGGCGATCCCCTGGAGCGCGATGCCCTCGGTGCCGATCCCGGCATAGGCGAGCGCCTCGGCCGGGTCCTGCTTGACGAACAACGCGGCGATATGCGCGCTCGACTCGCGCGCCACCGCCAGCGCCAAATCGAGCGTGCCCTGATCGCTGTCGAGGGCGTTCAACGGCACCAAGATCGATCGGATCGCCATGGCGGCCTCCTGAGATGATCGCCGTACCGAGTACCGAATCGCCGGCGCCGCCGCTTTGACGTGGATCAAGCCGCGCGCAGGGTCAGACGCGCGGTCACCAGAGTGGCATCCGTGCGATCGCCCGCGATCGCGAAGCCGAGCTCGCGCGCCATGTCGATCATCGGCGCGTTTTCGACCAGGATGGTGCCGTAGACCTCGCCGGTACCCCGCGCTCGGGCATAGCCGACGATCTCCTGCATCAGCGCATAGCCGAGGCCACGCCCCTTCCAGTCGGAGCGCACGACCACCGCGTACTCGGCGCGCGCGTTGTCGGGATCGGCGCTCAGCCTGACCACGCCAACCATCTCGCCCGGCCGCTCCGGCAACCACGCGGCGAGCGCCATCTCGCGGTCGTAGTCGATCTGGGTCAGGCGTGCCAACAGCCGCGCCGGTAGGGTCTTCAGGGTGGCAAAGAAGCGCGTGCGAACGTCCGCCGGCGTCAGACGCGCGAACAGTTCCGTCATCGCATGCGCATCCTCCGGCTTGATCGGACGGAGCAGCAGCTGGGTGCCGTCGCGCAGCGCAATGGGATGCTCGAGCCGATTCGGATAGGGCAGCACCGCCATCGGCGTCGCCGATGCGGGGTCCTGCAGGCGGACACGCGCGTCAAGCGCGATCACGCCCCGCTCGTCGGCGAGCAGCGGATTGATGTCGAGCTCGGCGACCGCTGGATGGTCGGCGGCGAGCCGCGCCAGGCGCATCAACGTCTGGACGATCGCATCGAGGTCGGCGGGCGGCCGGTTTCGGTAGCCGTGCAGCTGCGCCGCGATGCGCGTGCGCTCGATCAAATCATGGGCCAGCACAGTGTTGAGCGGCGGCAGGGCCAGCGCCTTGTCGTTGACGACCTCGACCGCGACGCCGCCGGCGCCGAACAGCACCACCGGCCCGAACGTGCGGTCGGTGGCCAACCCGGCGATCAGCTCGTAGGCGCCGGGGCGCCGAACCATCTGCTGCACCGTGAAACCGTCGATCCGCGCCGCGGGTTGTGCGCGCCCGATGCGCGCCAGCATGGCGGCGGCGGCGGCGCGCGCCGCGGCGGCGCCCTCGAGATTAAGCGCGACGCCGCCGACGTCGGATTTATGGATGATGTCGGGCGAGCGGATCTTGACCGCGACCCCGCCGCCCAGGCGCTCGGCGGCGTCCGCCACCGCCTCGACCGAGGCGACGGTTTCGGTCTTGACCGTCGCGATGCCGTAGGCGGCGAGCAAGGCGCGGGCCTCGGCCTCATCGAGCCAGGCGCGCTGCGCGCCCAGCCCGCGCGCGACAACGGCCTCGGCCGCCGTCCGATCGGGCGTGAACTCGGCGGGCTCGGCCGCCGGGGTTTGCAGCAGCAGCTCCTGGTTGCGGCGGAAGCGCGCCATGTGCATGAAGCCGGAAACCGCCTCGCCCGGCGTCGCGTAGCTCGGCACGCCCGCTTCGGCGAAATGTCGCCGGGCCTCGACCGCAGCGAAGTCGCCGAGCCAGGAAGTCAGCACATTGCGGGTCGGCCCATGGTCGCGCAGGGCCGCGATCACGGCGTCGGCGGCCGCGACCGGCGCGCCGAGCGCGGTCGGGCAGTTGAGCACCAGGACCGCGTCGGTGCCGGCATCGCCGAGCAGGCAGGCGAGCGCCGCGGCGTAGCGCTCGGGCGGGGCGTCGCCGATGATGTCGACCGGGTTGCCGCGCGACCAGGTCGCCGGCAGCTTGCCGTCGAGCGCGGCGATGGTCGATGGCTCGAGTTCGGCCAATCTTCCGCCGGCATCCAGAAGATCGTCGGTCGCGAGCACGCCGAGGCCGCCGCCGTTGGTCAGGATCGCCAGACGATCGCCCTTGAGCGGCTGCATGCGCGCCAAGGTCTCGACCGCGGCGAACAGCTCGGCAAGATCGCGCACGCGCAGCATGCCGGCGCGCCGGAACGCCGCGTCATAGACGTCGTCGGATCCGGCGAGCGCGCCGGTATGCGAGGTCGCGGCCTTGGCCGCCGCCGCATGCCGGCCCGCCTTGATGACGATCACGGGCTTGTTGCGCGCGGCGGCGCGCGCCGCCGACATGAACTTGCGCGCGTGCGTGATCGCCTCGACGTAGAGCAGGATCGAGTGCGCCGTCGGATCGTTGGCGAGATAGTCGAGCATGTCGCCGAAGTCGACGTCGTTCATGTCGCCGAGCGACACCAGATGGCTGAAACCGATGTTGC
>JACQAI010000001.1 GCA_016195115.1 Pseudomonadota bacterium | reverse complement strand
TGGCGCCGCAGGACCTGCTCGACGAACTTTTGCG
The DNA here is from genome assembly GCA_016195115.1 of Pseudomonadota bacterium. GTDB lineage: Bacteria > Pseudomonadota > Alphaproteobacteria > Elsterales > Elsteraceae > JACQAI01. The sequence continues at coordinate 3,639 of JACQAI010000001.1, read as the reverse complement.
ATACCCGATGCGGGAGCTCAGCGGCGCTCCAGGACCCTGAGAGTTGCTTGATCCGTTCGCCGGCTTGCCGAGCCGACGGCAGCTTGAAGCGGGCCAGCTCATGGTGGGAATAGCGCGTGAAATAGGCGATGTCGGTGGGAAAATCCGGCGGCAGTCCAAGCGCCCTGACTTCCTTGGCGAACCCCAGGCGCCGGAAATGCTCCATGGTGCGGGCCTGGGTCGCATTGGCCTGCGGATTGAACGCCGTGGTCGGCTTCTGATCGACCAAAATGGCCGCAATGCCGCGACGTCCCAATTCGTTGGCGAGCATCAGCCCGCAGGGGCCGCCCCCCGCGATCAGGACGGAACAGACGTTCGGCGGAAGGGACGACACGTCGACGATCTCCGCTGGCGCCTTCGGTGCGTCCCCGTGTCGCCAAACCGCACGACACGGCGCAACTCCTGAAAATAGTTCGATCCACAATAGTCGTCAATCAAACTGTTTGATCCAAAACTAATTTTCCTCTATTCATATGCGGTCCTGGCTTTGATCGATGCCAATCCCGGTTTGACCCAGGGCGACCTCGCGGCAGCGATCCGCCGCAGCACGTCCAGCTTGACCCCGGTTCTCGATGACCTGTGCCGGCTCGGCTACGTGATCCGCGAACGGCTCGAAAGCGATCGCAGGACCTACAGGCTGACCCTCACGCTGGCGGGTAGGGCCGTGATGACCAAGCTGAAGGCGAGCGCCATCGCGCACGAGCGCGAGATCGATCGGCTGGTCGGCCGGGTCGGCCGTGCGGATTTCATCCAAGCCCTAAAGCGGATCATCGCCGGGTTGGCTCAGCACGATTAGTCGAACGAGGCGCTTGCGGTACGACGTCACAACGGATGATTGGCCGAATGATCAAGCCATGGGTGTTCGAATTTTTTCCCGAACTCGGCGATGACGGCCAGGATCCGGAGCCGCACGACGTCGCGGACTACTTCGCCCGCTATCTGGATCTCTGGACGCGCGACGAGGCGCTGGGTTTCGAGGGAATTTTTTTCAGCGAGCATCATTTCGGCGGTTCGTTTTCCGCATCCCCAAATCTGCTGATCGCCGCCGTGGCCGCGCGCACGCGCACGCTCCGGCTGGGCGTCATGGGGGTGGTGCTGCCCTACTACCACCCCGCACGCGTCGTCGAAGAGATCGGGCTGCTCGACTACCTCACGGGCGGCCGGCTCGAGCTCGGCACGGCGATCGGCGTGCCGCAGGAACTCGCGCGGCTAAACATGACGATGGGGGAAGCGCGGGAGCGCAACGACGAGATCATCGATGTGATCGATGCCGCACTCGCCCAAAGGGTTGTTTCCTTTCAGGGAAAGTACTTCTCATTCTCGAATCTGCGGCTCTTGCCGAGAACGTTCCAGCGGCCGTCGCCGCCGCGCTGGACAGCCGTGGTGAGCGCCGAATCGGCCCGCCGGGCGGCGCGCCGACGTCTGAGGATCTCGACCGGCTTCAATTCCACGGAGACGATCAAGACCATCTTCGACGCTTATCGTTCGGAAGCCGACGCGGTCGGCTTCGCCGCAGGTCCCGACTACCTCGCGTTGCGTCGCCGCGTCACGGTGGCGGAGACGGCGGCCGAGGCGCACGTCTACGGCGCTGCGGCATCGCAACGCTTGAAGCGCTTCGTATCGAACGATCCCAGGGTCAAACAGAACGTCCCCGATGCAGCGCCGTCGGGCGGCGGCTTTACGCTCAGCGATGATGAGTTCATCGCGGGAACCCCAACCGACGTCGCCGAGCAGATTATCGCGCAGTGCCGAGCAATCGGAGCGGGGCATTTCTTGACGGTCTTGCACTGGGGCGGCCCGATCGCCGAGGTGGCAGAAGCGCACGAGCTATTCGGACGCAAGACCATCCCGCTCCTGCGGGAAGCATCGTTGTGATCGCCGGTACCAATTGCTCCGATGAGGCTTTGATCGCTTTTCGCCGCAAGTTGCCCCAGTGCGGCCCGCAGTCCGGCCCGCCCTGGGGCGGAGGACCTACTCGGCGGCGACCTTGGGCAGCGCGTCCAGGCTGCGCTGCAGATCGCGCTCGTCGTACGGAATGTCCTTCAGCTTGCCGCTGAAGTAGTCCATGTAGGCCTGCATGTCGAAATGGCCGTGGCCGCACAGGTTGAACAGGATGGTCTCGGCCTTGCCCTCGCGCTTGCAGCGTAAGGCTTCGTCGAGTGCCCCCTTCACCGCATGGTTGGCCTCGGGCGCCGGCAGGATGCCCTCGACGCGCGCGAACTGCACGCCGGCCTCGAACACGTCGAGCTGGTCGTAGCTGCGCGCCTCGATCAGGCCGAGCTCCTTGATGTGGCTGACCAGCGGCGACATGCCGTGATAGCGCAGCCCGCCGGCGTGGAAGCCGGGCGGCACGAACGCCGAGCCCAAGGTGTGCATCTTGACCAGCGGCGTCAGGTGCCCGGTGTCGCCGAAATCGTAGGCGTAGCGGCCCTTGGTTAGGCTCGGGCACGCGCTCGGCTCGGTCGCGACGATGCGGAGCTTCTTGCCGCCGCGCAGCTGGGCGCCCAGGAACGGGAAGGTGATGCCGCCGAAATTGCTGCCGCCGCCGGTGCAGCCGACGATGACGTCGGGATAGTCGCCGGCCTCTTCGAGCTGCAGCATGGCCTCCTGGCCGACCACGGTCTGGTGCAGCAGCACGTGGTTGAGCACCGAGCCCAGCGAGTACTTGGTGTCGTCGCGCTGCGCCGCGACCTCGACCGCCTCGGAGATCGCGATCCCCAGGCTGCCCGTCGAGTTCGGATGCTCCTTGAGCACGGCGCGGCCGGACGCGGTCTCCTCCGACGGGCTGGCAACGCAGCGCGCGCCATAGGTCTCCATCAGCGCCCGCCGGTAGGGCTTCTGCTGGAAGCTGACCTTGACCATGAAGACCTCGATCTCGAGGCCGAACAGCGCGCCCGCGAAGGCCAGGCTCGAGCCCCACTGGCCGGCACCGGTTTCGGTGGTCAGGCGCTTGACGCCCTCGGCCTTGTTGTAGAAGGCCTGCGCCACCGACGTGTTGGGCTTGTGGCTGCCCGCCGGGCTGACGCCTTCGTACTTGTAGTAGATCTTGGCCGGCGTCCCGAGCGCCTTCTCCCAGCGCCGCGCGCGGTAGAGCGGCGTCGGCCGCCACTGACGATAGATGTCGCGCACCGGCTCGGGGATGTCGATGTAGCGTTCGGTCGAGACCTCCTGCTTGATGATCTCCATCGGGAACAGCGGCGCCAGATCGGCGGGCCCGATCGGCTGGCCGGTGCCGGGATGCAGCACGGGCGGCAGCGCCTTCGGCAGGTCGGCTGCCAGATTGTACCAGGACCGCGGCATGCGGTCCTCGCTCAGCACGTACTTCACGGACTCCGTCATGCCAGCCTCCGCGGCGACTTCATGCACAAACCCAAGGGCTTGCAGCCATTTCCTTGATGCGATGCGAGGCGTAGACTAGGAGCAATGAGCGCCTCCGACAAGCCGACCGGCAAGCGCGCTGCTGCCACATCGCCACAGCCCGCGCCGCCCGCGGCGCCGCCCTCGGCGCCGCACACCGATTTCTCGGCGTCGATGAGCTACGGCGACTACCTCAGGCTCGACCAGCTGCTGGCCCAGCAGGTACCGGTTTCGGGCTCCCAT
>JACQAI010000106.1 GCA_016195115.1 Pseudomonadota bacterium | reverse complement strand
TCGGCGGGCGGCCTGGTGTCGCCCGAGACCGCGCGCGCGTTCCCGATCCGCCTGCTCGAGTCCGGCCCGGCCGGCGGCGGGCTGGCGACGGCGTTCTTCGGCGCGCTCGCCGGCCGGCCCGACGTGATCTCGTTCGACATGGGCGGCACGACGGCGAAAGCGTGTCTGATCGAGCACGGCCGCGCCGAGGTCGCGCCGATGATGGAGGCGGCGCGCGTGCACCGCTTCAAGAAAGGCTCGGGCCTGCCGATCAAGACGCCGGTGATCGACATGATCGAGATCGGCGCCGGCGGCGGCTCGATCGCCGAGATCGACGAGGTCGGGCTGCTGCGCGTCGGGCCGCGCTCGGCCGGCGCCGATCCCGGCCCGGCGTGCTACGGCCGCGGCGGCGCCGCGCCGACCGTGACCGACGCCAACCTGGCGCTCGGCTACTACGACCCCGGCTTCTTCCTGGGCGGGCGCATGGCGCTCGATCGCGCTGCCGCCGAACGCGCGTTGGCGCGCGTCGCCGAGCCCTTGGGTCTTGAGATCACCGAAGCCGCGGCGGGCATCCACAAGGTCGTGACCGAGAGCATGGCGGCCGCGGCGCGCGTCCACTTGGTCGAGAAGGGCAAGGATCCCCGGCGCTACGCCATGGTCGCGTTCGGCGGCGCCGGCCCCGCCCACGCCGCGGCGGTGGCGCGCGCGCTCGGCGTGCGCGAGGTCATCGTGCCGCCGGCCTCGGGCGCCGCCTCGGCGCTCGGCTTCCTCGCCGCGCCATTGTCGTTCGAGCAGGTGCGCTCGCACCCGCTGGTGCTCGCCGAAGGTTTCGATGCCGCAACCGTCAACCGGGTGCTCGCCGAGCTCGAGCAGGAGGGGCGTGCTCACCTGACCGCCGCCGGCGTTGCGACGGCCGACGTCGTGGTCGAGCGCACCGCCGACATGCGCCTGGTCGGGCAGATGCACGAGATCAACGTCATCCTGCCGGCGGGTACGATCACGGCCGCCAGCTTGGCGGCCATCAAGATCGCGTTCGCCGAGGTCTATACCGCGCGTTACACCTCGCTCTACAGCGGCGCCACCATCGAGGCGATCTCGTTCCGGGTGCGCTGCCGCGGGCCGCTGCCGGCGCTGGCGCTGGCCGAACCGAAGTCCGGCGATGCCGCGCGCGGCGCGAAGAAGGGCGCGCGGCCGGCGTGGTTCGACGGCGCCTTCATCGAGGCGGTTGTGTACGACCGTTATGAGCTGCTCGCCGGCGCCGAAATCATCGGCCCGGCGATCGTCGAGGAGCGCGAAGCGACCACGATCGTGCCGCCCGGCGACCGCCTGGCGGTCGACGAGACCGGCAACCTGCGCATCACCATCGGCGTCGCGGCCGCACCCAACGCGGTGATCACGCCGGATATGCCGCTCGACCAGGCGGTCGCGCGCATCGAGGCCGATCCGATCGGGCTCGAGATCATGTGGAGCCGGCTCGTCACCGTGGTCGAGGAGATGTGGTTGACGGTGTGCCGCACCGCGTTCTCGCTGATCATCTCGGAGGCCCAGGATTTCGCCTGCGAGCTGCTCGACCCGCACGGCGAGACCTTGGCGCATTCGCCGCGCGCCATGCCGGTCTTCAACCTGACCTTGCCGCGCGCGGTCAAGGCGCTGCTCGCCAAATACCCGCCCGCGACCTTGCAGCCCGGCGACGTGCTGGTGACCAACGATCCGTGGCTATGCGCCGGCCACCTGTTCGACATCGCGGTCGTCACGCCGGTGTTCCGCGCCGGCCGCGTAGTCGCGCTGATGGGCACGGTCGGCCACGTCAGCGACATCGGCGGCACCAAGGACTCGCTGCACGCGCGCGAGGTCTACGAGGAAGGCCTGCAGATTCCGCCGATGAAATTGTTCCGCGCTGGCGTGCCGAGCGAGGACTTCTTCTCCTTGTTCGCCGAGAACGTGCGCAATTCGGCGCAGGTGCTGGGCGATCTCCACGCCCTGGTCGCGGCGAACGCGCTGGGCGCCGAGCGCCTGCTGGCGTTCATGGACGACTACGGCATGCACGACCTGAGCGCGCTCGCCGCGGTCGTGCAGGCGCGCGCCGAGCGCGCCATGCGCGACGCCATCCAGGCGTTGCCCGACGGCGTCTACCGCTCCGAGATCTGGAACAACCCGCTCGGCACCAAGCTGCGCTTTCCCCTCAAGGTGACGATCGCGGGCGACGCGCTCGAGGTCGATTTCGACGGCGCGCCGCCGCAGCAGCCCCAGGGCGGCTTCAACTCGACGCTCAACTACACCGCGGCGCACGCCACCTATCCCTTGAAATGCATGCTGACGCCTGGGGTGCGCGGCAATGCCGGCTGCTATCGGCCGTTCGTCGTCAAGGCGCCCGAGGGCTCGGTGCTCAACTGCTCGAAGCCGGCCGCGGTCAACTTGCGCACGCGCACCGGCTGGTACATCGCACCGAACATCTTTCAGGCGCTGGCCGACGCTGCGCCCGACCGCGTCCAGGCGTTCACCGGCCTGCCGGTTGCGGTGGTGATCTACGGCCTCGATGCCGCCGGGCGAATCTACTCCGACCACCTGTTCGTCGGCGGTGGCCAGGGCGCCTCGGCGCACGGCGACGGCAAGTCGGCGCTGCTGTGGCCGACCTCGGCGGCCAACACCTCGATCGAGCTGATCGAGACGCGCGCGCCGGTGCTGGTGCTCGAGAAGAGCTATCGCCACGACTCCGGCGGGCCCGGACGGCGGCGCGGCGGCCTCGGCATGCGGGTGCGCTTTCGCCGGCTGATCGACGACGACCTCACGACCTTGGCCTCGGTCTATCCCGAAGGCGTCGGCATCGACCCGCCGGGCCTGTTCGGCGGCAGCGCCGGCGGCGGTGCGCGCGGCGCGGTGCGCGCCGGCGATGGCGCGCTGCTCAAGGATTGCGAGACCGGCGCGTTGGCGGCGCTCACCGGCAACCGCGACTTCGTCGAGCTCGAGCTCGCGGGCGGCGCCGGCTATGGCGATCCACTGGAGCGCCCGCTTGAGGCGGTCGCGGCCGATCTCGCCGACGGCTACATCACGCAAGAGGGCGCGGTGCGCGACTACGGCGTCGTGCTTGCGCCTGACGGTTCCGTGGATCTCGCGGCCAGCCTGGCGCGCCGCCGCGCGCCGCGCCGCGCCGCGCAATGAGGCTCACCCGAACGACGAGGAGGCCGGCGATGACAAGCCTGAGGCGCGGATGGATCATGAGCGTGGCGGTCGCGGCGGCACTCACCGCCGGCGCGCCGGCCGACGCGTTCGAGCGCGAGGGCGGCCGCCCTGTGCTGGTGTTCTCGGGCGGCCAGACCGTGCCGGTGCTCGACCCGCACGTGCGCTACGACTGGTCGACCCGCCAGATGCAGCAGTCGGTCTACGACGCGCTGGCCAAGTATGTCGGCGATCCGCCGAAGATCATTCCGTGGCTCGCCGAGTCGTGGGACGTCAGTGCCGACAGCACGCAATGGACGTTCCACCTGGCCAAGAACGCCAAGTTTCACGACGGCGCGCCGCTCGACGCCGATGCCGTCAAGTTCTCCTACCAGCGGGCCCTCAAGCTCAACAAGGGCGTCGCCTGGATGCTCAAGGACCATCTCGACGCCTCCGGCATCGCGGTGGTCGACGCACACACCATCAAGTTCACGCTCAAGCGTCCCTATCCGGCGTTCATCTCGTTCGTGCCGTGGTGGTACATCGTCAATCCCAAGTTGGCGCTCGCCCACCAGGAGGGCGAGGACCTCGGCGAGAAGTGGCTGACCACCGAGGAGGCCGGCTCGGGGCCGTTCCGCGTCAAGCGCTGGGATCCCAACGCCGTGATGCATCTCGAGGCGGTGCCCGACTACTGGAAGGGCTGGTCGACGCCGCCCGACAAGCGCCTGGCCGGCGTGATCTACCGCATCATCCGCGAGCCGGCGCCGCGCAAGGCCGCGCTGCAGCGTGGTGAGGTCGACATCGTCACCGAGTTGACGCCCGACGACTACGACCAGCTCAAGTCCGCCAAGGGCATGGTCGTGCCCGATCACCCCGGCATGACGACCTTCGACATCAAGATGAACACCCAGCACGGCCCGACCGCGGATCCGAATTTCCGCAAGGCGATGGCGCACGCCTTCGACTACGGCGCCATGGTGCAGATCCACAACGGCGCCGCCAAGGTGATGACCAGCCCGTTCCCGTCGCCGATCTCGTTCCACGTCGACGTCGCGGGCCGGCCGATGCACGACATCGCCAAGGCCAAGGAGTATCTCGCCAAGACCCAGTGGGCGAACGGCGGCCTCGAGCTCGAGTACCTCTACGTCCAGGGCCTCGAGGAGGAGCGCCGCGTCGGGCTTGCCATGTTGAACGCGCTGCAGCCGCTCAACCTCAAGCTCAACATCGTGGCGGCGCCGTGGACCACGGTGGTGTCGCGCGGCACCAAGCCGGAGACGACGGCGCCGTTCGTGGCGGTCTACGTGACGCCGGTCTCGACCGATCCCGACGTCATCGCGATGCAGTACCACCCGAGCGCGCAGAACCAGTATTGGGGCATGCACCACTACAACAACCCGGAGGTCGCCAAGCTGATCGAGGCGGCGCGCGTCGAGCCCGATGAGGCCAAGCGCCGCGCGCTCTACGGCGACATCCAGCAGCGCATCATGGTCGACCAGCCCGAGATCTTCGGCGTCATGCCCAATCGCCGCTGGGCGATGCGCGACTACGTCAAGGGCTTCGTCTACTCGCCGGTGCGCCTGACCGGCGAGGTCGATCTCTACCTGCTGTGGATCGACGCCAAGTGACGGATTCCCTAACCCCTCCCCCGCGCGCAGCGTGGGGGAGGGTAGGGAGGGGGCTGCTGCGTTCGCGCGCAGTAGAAGGCAGCCGCAAAGACTCAGAGACGCAAAGATGGCGGGCTTGCCCAAGCGCAGCACTTTGCTGGAGCGCCGGCGAAGAAAATGCCGCGCGTCGCGCGGCAATAACTTTCCTTGAGCGGGACGAGACCAATTGTGCGGCCGCCATCTTTGCGTCTTCGCGGCCAATCTTCTCCGAGATCGGCAGGCTCGCAGCAGGTCCCCTCACTGCCCTCCTCCACGCTGCGCGCGGGGGAGGGGTTGTCGTGAGCTGAGCCATGGCCCGGTTCCTGCTGTCGCGGCTCGGGCTGACCATCCTCATGCTGGCCGGCCTGGTGCTGATCACGTTCGTGATCTCGAACGTCGCGCCGGCCGATCCGGCGGCGCTCGCCGCCGGGCCCGACGCGACCCGCGACATGGTCGAGACCGTGCGCAAGGAGTACGGCCTCGACCGGCCGCTGCCCGAGCAGTTCGTGCGCTATGTCGGCGGCCTGCTGGCCGGCAATTTCGGCCGCTCGGTCGCGACCGGCCACATGGTCGCCGAGGATCTGGCGCGCTTCTTCCCGGCGACCTTCGAGCTGGTCAGCGTGTCGATGACGTTGGCGATCCTGCTCGGCGTGCCGCTCGGCATGCTCGCGGCGGTGCGGCGCAACCATTGGCTCGACCACGCGACGCGCGTGATCGCGGTCTCGGGCGTGGCGCTGCCGGCGTTCTGGTTCGGCCTGCTGCTGCAGCTCCTGTTCGCGGTCCAGCTCGGCCTGGTACCGACCAGCGGCCGGCTCGAGGTCGGTACCCCGCCGCCGCCGGTGCTGACCAACATGTACCTGGTCGACGCCCTGGTCGCCGGCCAGCTCGACACCTTTTGGGACGCCTTCGGCCACGCCGTGCTGCCCGCGATCGTGCTGGCGTTCCCGTGCCTGGCCTCGATCATCCGGGTCAATCGCGCCGAGATGATCGAAGTGCTGGGCTCCGACTACGTGCTGGCGGCGCGCGCCCACGGCGTCGCGCGCGCGCGCGTCGTCGGCGTGCTGGCGCTGCGCAACGCCATGCTGCCGACCGTGGCGCTGATCGGGCTGCGCTACGGCTGGATGCTCGGCGGCACCGTGCTAGTCGAGACGGTGTTCGACTGGCCGGGCATCGGGCTCTACGCCGTGTCGTCGGCGATCGCCGCCGACTTCAAGCCGATCATGGGCGTGACCTTGCTGGTCGGCCTCAATTTCATGTTCGCCAACCTGCTGGTCGATCTCGCCTATGCTGGGCTCGATCCGCGCTTGAGGACGGCGCCGTGACCGTCGCAAGCCCGGACGTCGCGGCCCGCCTGGCGCGGCTGCGCGTCGAGCACGCCGGCGCGATCCGCCAGGCGCGGCTGTTCGTCTGGACGTTCGCACGCAGCGCCTCGGCCATGGTCGGCCTGGTGCTGGTGCTGGCGTTCCTGGTGCTCGCCGCCGGCGGGCCGTCGATCGTGCCGTACCCCGACGACGCCACCGGCGCGATGAACCTGGCGGCGCGGCTGCAGCCGCCGTCGGGCGCCCACTGGTTCGGCACCGACGAGATGGGCAACGACATCCTGACGCGCGTCGTGGTCGGCACCCGCACCAGCCTGTGGGTCGGCCTTATCATCACCGGCGTGGCAGCGTTGATCGGCGTGCCGCTCGGAGTCGCAGCCGGCTACCTGGGCGGCGCGGTGCGCCAGGTCATCATGCGCGTGACCGACGTGTTCCTGTCGGTGCCCGGCCTGGTGCTCGCGATCGCCATCGTCGCGGCGCTCGGCTCGGGCGTGCTCAACGGCGTGATCGCGCTGTCGCTGGTGTGGTGGCCGGGCTACGTCCGGCTGATCGAGGCCAAGACACTGACCATCAAGCACGAGCCGTTCGTCGAGGCGGCGCGCGCGGTCGGCGCCTCGCGGCGGCGCATCCTGTTCATCCATCTGCTGCCGAATTGCTTCTCGCCGCTGATCGTCAAGATGAGCATGGACATGGGGCTCGCGATCCTGGCCGCGGCCAGCCTCGGTTTCATCGGCTTGGGCGCCAAGCCGCCGGCGCCGGAGTGGGGCGCGATGATTTCGGTCGCGCGCACCTACATGCCGACCTGGTGGTGGTACGCATTCTTCCCCGGCCTGTTCATCTATCTGACCGTGCTCGGCTTCAACCTGTTTGGCGACGGGTTGCGCGACGTGCTCGATCCGCGGGCGAGCCGCTCGTGAGCCTGCTCGAGGTCGTCGATTACAGCCTGGCGTTCGACGGTTTCGAGGGCACCCACCAGGTGCTCGATGCGATCGACCTCGCGGTCGACGTGGGCGAGACGGTCGGCTTGGTCGGCGAGACCGGCTGCGGCAAGTCGGTGCTGGCAAAGAGCCTGCTCAAGCTCAATGACATACCGCCGGCGCGCATCCTGTCGGGGTCGATCCGGTTCGACGGCCGCGACCTGCTGGCGCTCGACGAGACCGCGTTGCGCGCGATCCGAGGCGGCGGCATCGCGATGATCTTCCAGGACCCGATGACCTTCCTCAACCCGGTGTTCTCGATCGGCGACCAGATGGCCGAGGTGATCCGCGCGCGTGATCGCGCCGACAACCGCAAGCGTGGCGCCCGCGACGTCCGTGCCGCCGCTGCCGCGCTGCTCGCAGCGGTGCGCTTGCCCGACGCCGCGGCGCTGCTCGATCGTTATCCGCACGAGCTCTCGGGCGGCATGCGCCAGCGCGTCCTGATCGCGATGGCGCTGGCCGGCCACGCGCGGCTGCTGGTCGCCGATGAACCCACCACGGCGCTCGACGTCACGATCCAGAGCCAGGTGCTGGCGCTGCTCGCCGATTTGGTCGCGGCCCAGGGCCTCACTCTGCTGCTGATCAGCCACGATCTCGGCGTCATCGGTGCGCTGTGCCGGCGCATCGTCGTGATGTACGCCGGCACCATCGTCGAGGACGCGCCGGCGGCGCAGCTGTTCGATCGGCCGCTCCACCCCTACACCCAGGGCCTGCTGGCGGCGGTGCCCGACATCGGCCGGCCCGAGCGCCGGCTCGCCGGCATCCCGGGCAGCATCCCGAACCTGCTGGCGCCACCGGCCGGCTGCCGCTTCCACCCACGCTGCCCGCTCGCGATCGAGCGCTGCCGGCGCGAGCGCCCCGCCCTGCGCCGGATCGCCGCCGGCCAGCGCGTCGCCTGCCATCTCGCGGAGCCGGTATGACGGCGCTGGTCGAGGCGGTCGGCCTGACCAAGCACTACGCGGTGCGCCACGGCTGGCGCCGACACGGGGCGCTGCGCGCGGTCGACGGCATCGACCTGACGGTGCCGGAGGGCGCGGCGGTCGGGCTGGTCGGCGAGTCGGGCTGCGGCAAGTCGACGGTGGCACGCCTGCTGTTGCGCCTGGTCGAGCCGACCGCGGGAACGGTGCGCTTCGCCGGGCGCGACATCACCGGGCTCGACGAGCTGGGATTGCGACCGCTGCGGCGCGAGATGCAGCTGATCTTCCAGAACCCGCACGCCGCGCTCAATCCGCGCCGCACCCTGTTTGCCTCGATCGCCGAGCCGCTGGTCATCCAGGCGGGCCTCGGCGGTGCGGCGCTGCGCGCGCGCGTCGAGCACCTGATGGACGACGTCGGGCTGCCGGCGCAGTTCCTGTGGCGCTATCCGCACGAGCTGTCGGGCGGCCAGAAGCAGCGCGTCTGCATTGCCCGCGCGCTCGCGCTCGAGCCGCGTCTTGTCATCCTCGATGAACCGACCTCGGCGCTCGACGTCTCGGTGCAGGCCCAGATCCTGGCGTTCCTCGCCGAGCTGCGCGCGCGGCGCGGCCTCACCTATCTGCTGATCTCGCACAACCTCGCGGTGGTGCGCCAGGTCTGCGACGAGGTCGCGGTCATGTATCTCGGGCGCATCGTCGAGCACGGCCCCGTCGCCGAGGTGTTCGCGGCGCCGCGCCATCCCTACACCCGGGCGCTGCTCGCCGCGGTGCTGCCGCCGCGCGCCGGCGCGCTGCCGACGGTGGCGCTCGCCGGCGATCCCCCGAGTGCGCTCGAGCTGTCGCGGGGCTGCCGCTTTGCGCCGCGCTGTCCGCTGGCCGAGCCGGTGTGCCGCCCCACCGACCCGGCGCTCGACCCGGTGTCACACGATCACCGCGTCGCCTGCCTCCTGGCACGGCGCGCACCCGCATCGCCCTCGACGGCGTGAGGGCGCGCCGGCTCGGCGGGTGGCGCGCCGAGCGCGTCGACCAGCTTGAGGAGCTGGCGCATGAAGCTCTTGCGCTCGGCGGGGTTCAGCACCTCGAGCAGCCGCTCTTGGGCACGCTGCATGGCGCCTTGCATCTCGCGCGTCAGACTGCGGCCCTCGGCGGTCAGATCGGCCAGCATCATGCGCCGGTCGGCGCCGCTCTTCTCGCGCCGCACCAACCCGCGTTCGGCTAGGCGCTCAAGCACGTCGGCGGCGTTTGTGCGGTCGATGCCGACTTCGGCGCCGAGCGTCGCCTGGTCGATGCCGGGCCGATGGAGCAATGCGGTCAGCACGCCGTACTGCACCGGCGTGATGCCGTAGGCCTTGCACTCCTCGGTGAACAGGGCGGTGTGGTTCTGATGGACACGGCGGACCAGATAGCCGGGACGCGACCATAGCGGCGTGTGCGGCGCGGCGCGCCCGTTGGTTCTCGCCTGCGACTTGGCGTGCGTCGACAATTCCGTTGACCCCCTGTTGGGCACACGCTCAGTATACCGCGTAGTTTGCGACGCGACGCCGGTAAATTGCGAGCAGCTCGGCAACATCGCGCTTCGGGGGAACCGTCCTGCGGATCGGCTCGGCACACCGAACAGGAGGGGCACATGAAACGACGTAAGTTCATCACCGCCGCGGCGGGCGGCGTGGCGGCGAGCGCGCTCGCGGCGCCTGCGATCGCGCAGGCGCCCACGGTGCGCTGGCGCATCACCACCAGCTGGCCGAAGAGCCTGGACACCATCTACGGCTCGGTCGAGTTGATCGCCAAACGGGTCGCCGGACTCACCGAGGGCAAGTTCGAGATCCGCGTCTTCGCGGCGGGCGAGATCGTGCCCGGTCTGCAGGTGCTCGATGCCGTGCAGAACCGCACCGTCGAAGCGGGTCACAGCTACAGCGCGTTCTACTTCGGCAAGCGGCCGGCCTATGCGTTCGACGGCGGTCTCGCCTTCGGGCTCAACACCCGTCAGACGAATGCCTGGATGTACTACGGCGGTGGCCTCGAGCTGGTCCGCGAGGTGTTCAAGAAGGACGGCGTCATCACGCTCCCGTGCGGCAGCGTCGGCGTCCAGATGGGCGGCTTCTACAAGAAGGAGATCAACACGGTCGACGACTTGAAGGGCCTCAAGATGCGCATCGGCGGGCTCGGCGGCCGCATCCTGGCGAAGCTCGGCGCGATTCCGCAGCAGATTCCGCCCGGCGATCTCTATCCGGCGCTCGAGCGCGGCACCATCGACGCCGCCGAGTTCATCGGACCGCACGACGACGAGAAGCTCGGATTGCACAAGGTGACCAAGTACTACTACACGCCCGGCTGGTGGGAGGGCAGCGCCCAGAATTCGATGCTCGTCAACCTTGCCGCCTGGGAAGCCTTGCCCCCCGCCTTCAAGGAAGCGTTCGAGGTGGCATGCAACGAGCAGGGGCTGCTGGCGGTGGCGAAATATGACGTCGTCAACCCGCCGGCGCTCAATCGGCTCGCCGCGAGCGGTCTCCAGATCAAGCAATTCCCCCGGCCGGTGCTTGATGCCGCCTACCAGGCGGCGTTCGAGCTGTTCGATGAGCTCGCCGCGCAGGACGCCGACTTTAAGAAGATCTATACGGCGTGGAAGGCTTTCCTCGAGGAATCGAACCTCTGGTTCCGAGTCGCCGAGTTCTCGCTCGACTCCTACCGACTCAGCAAACCCCTGCCGAAGTGACCGCGGCGGCAGGCGCATCGAAGCAAGGCATCGGCGCGCGCGTTCAACGCAAGGAGGACGCGCGCTTTCTGCACGGGCGCGGCAACTACGTCACCGACATGCTGCTGCCTGGGCAGCGTGAGGTCGCGTTCCTGCGCAGCCCGATCGCGCATGGCCGTATCGTCGGCATCAAGAAGCCCGCGGGCCTGGAAAACGCGGTGTTCACCCGCGCCGACCTGACCGGGCTCAATCCGATCATCGCGCAGTCGACCATTCCGGGCTACAAGGCGTCCGAGCACCCGCCGCTGGCCAGTGCCAAGGTCACGTACGTCGGCGAGCCGGTCGCCTTCGCGATCGCGGCGACGCGCGCCGAGGCCGAGGACATGCTCGAGGCGGTCGATCTCGAGCTCGAAGACCTGCCGCCGCTGGTCGACGCCCACGCCGCGCGCGCCGATCCGTCGGTGCGCGTCCACGAGGCCTGGCCTGACAATTTGTTCGTCACCCTCGGGGTCGACAGCGAGTACGAGGTCCGGGCGCGCGGCGCCGACATCGTAGTCGAGCGCGAGGTCACGTTGTCGCGGCAGTGCATGGTGCCGCTCGAGGGCAAGGCGATCCTCGCGTATTGGGACGAGCGCTACGACCAGCTGATGGTCTACGCCTCGACCCAGGTGCCCCACATCCTACGCGTCGGCTTCGCCCAGGTGCTTGGGCTAGGCGAGGAGCACGTGCGCGTGATCTCGCCCGACGTCGGCGGTGGCTTCGGCTACAAGGTCATCGTCGGACCGGAAGACGTCTGCGTCACCTGGCTGGCCCGGAAATTCCACCGACCGTTCCGCTGGATCGAGGATCGCCGCGAGCACCTGGTCGCCGGCGCCAACGCGCGCCAGCACCACTATCGGCTCAAGGCCCACGCCGACAAGACCGGCCGGCTGCTCGCGCTCGATGCCGAGGTCACGATCGACGGCGGCGCCCACTCGGTGTGGCCGTTCACCATCGGGCTCGAGCCCGGCCAAGCGGTCGGCAACCTGCCCGGCCCGTACGACTTCCGCGGCTATCGCTGCAAGGTCCACTGCGTCGCCACCAACAAGCCAGGCTTCATGCCGTATCGCGGCGTCGCGCGTACCGGCGTGTGCTTCGCCATGGAGCAGATGATCGACGCGATCGCGCGCGCGGTCGGGCGCGAGCCGTGGCAGGTCCGCCACGACAATCTCGTGCCGGCCGAGGCGATGCCCTACGACAACGTCACGAAAAAGCACTTCGACAGCGGCGACTACCGCAAGAGCCTCCTGATGGTGCGCGACAAGATCGGCTTCGAGGCGGTGCGCGCGCGCCAGGCCCAGGGCGAGTCCGATGGCCGGCTGATCGGCATCGGCTTCGCGACCTACTGCGAGCAGTCGGCGCACGGCTCGAGCGTGTTCTCGACCTGGGGCCTGCCGCTGATCCCGGGCTACGACCAGGCGACGGTGCGGCTGGTTTCCGGTGGCGGTCTCGAAGTTCGCGTCGGCGTGCACTCGCACGGCCAGGGCATGGAGACCACCATGGCCCAGATCGCGAACTCGGTGCTCGGCGTCGATATCGCGCGCATCCAAGTCGTGCACGGCGACACCGGCCTGACACCGTTCTCGACCGGCACATATGCGTCGCGCAGCATCGTGATGTCGGGCGGCGCGGTCGGCCAGGCTTGCGAGATCCTGATCCCGCGCTTCGTCGCGATTGGCGCCCATCTGATGCAGTGCGCGACGTCGACCGCGCGTTACGAGAACGGCAAGGTGGTCGGGCCGCAACGCTCGGTCACGCTCGAGGAGATCGCGGCCGCCTGGTATCACCGGCCTGACCGGCTGCCGCCGGACGTCGACCGCGGCGGGCTCGAAACCACCATCGCGTACAAGCCGGAGCGCGACACCGGGGCTTTCAGTTATGCCTCGCACGCCGCCGTGGTCGCGGTCGACACCCAGCTCGGCCATGTCGAGATCCTCGACTACGTGATCGCCGAGGATTGCGGCACTCTCGTGAATCCCATGGTGGTCGACGGCCAGATGCTTGGCGGCGCGACTCAGGGACTGGGTACTGCGATGTACGAGGAAAGCCCGTACGACGCCAACGGCCAACCGCTCGCCTCGACCTTCGCGGATTACCTGCTGCCCGGCCCGACCGAGGTGCCGGCGATGCGCATCTTCCACATGGAGACGCCGTCGCCCTACACCAAGTTCGGCATCAAGGGCATGGGCGAGGGCGGTGCGATCGCGCCGCCCGCGACCCTCTTCAACGCCGTCAACGACGCGCTCAGGCCGCTCGGCGTCGAGGTCACCGAGACACCGCTGACGCCGCGCCGGCTGCTCGCCGCGCTCGAGCGCGCCCAGCGGTGACGCCGTGAAGGCCGCGGCGTTCGAGTACGTGCGTCCGCGCGATGTCGGCGATGCGGTCGCGGCGCTTGCCGGCACGGCCGGCGCCAAGCTGCTGGCGGGCGGCCAGTCGCTCGGGCCCATGCTCAATCTGCGCCTGGCGCGACCCAAGCTGCTGGTCGACATCGCCCGGATTGACGCGCTGCGCCGCATCGAGGACGCCGGTGACGCCTGGCGCATCGGCGGCGTCGTGACGCATGCGGAGATCGAGGACGCGCCGGCGCTGCGCGGCACCATGCTGGCCGAGGTCGCCGCCGGTATCGCCTACCGTGCGGTTCGGAACCGGGGGACGATCGGCGGCAGCCTGGCGCACGCCGACCCCGCTGCCGACTGGCCCCTGGCGCTCGCCGCGCTCGACGCCACGGTCGTGCTGCGCGGCCGTAGCGGCGAGCGCCGCGTGCCGGCCGACGGCTTGATGACCTCCGCCTTCACCACCGGATTGCGCGACGACGACATTGTCGAGGCCGTGTTGGTGACGAAGCTCTCCGGCGCGGCGCGCTTCGGCTATTTCAAGTTCTGCCGCAAGACCGGCGAGTTTCCCGAGGCCAGCGCCGC
Organism: Pseudomonadota bacterium; assembly: GCA_016195115.1. GTDB lineage: Bacteria > Pseudomonadota > Alphaproteobacteria > Elsterales > Elsteraceae > JACQAI01. The sequence continues at coordinate 8,956 of JACQAI010000106.1, read as the reverse complement.
CGCCGTGCTTGATCCCGAGCGCAAGCTCGCGCGGCTGTTCGTCGGCGCGCTGTCGGGCGCGCCACAACCGCTGCCCGGTCTGGCGCGGGCGCTCGCCGAGCATGGCGCGGCCGCTGCCACGCCGGACGCCGTCGCCGCCGCGCTGGCCACCGCGGCGGCCGGGCTCGACGCGGTCGAGCGGCGCATGCACGCCGGCACGGTGCTGCGCGCGCTGCGCCGGCTCGGCGCATGACCGCGATCACCCTCACGGTCAACGGCGAGCGCGTCGCGGCCGAGGTCGAGCCGCGCACCCATCTCGGCGATTTTCTGCGCGAGCAGCTGCGCCTGACCGGCACCCACCTCGGCTGCGAGCACGGCGTGTGCGGCGCCTGCACGGTGCTGATCGACGGCCAGCCGGCGCGCTCGTGCATCGCCTACGCGGTCGCTTGCGACGGCCTCGACGTGCGTACCATCGAGGGTTTCGAGGACGACGCTGCGATGGCGGCGCTGCGCGCGGCGTTCTCCCGCGAGCACGGCTTGCAGTGCGGCTTCTGCACCGCCGGCATGCTGATCGCGGCGCGCGACATCGTGCTTCGCGTGCCAGATGCCGACGACCGCCGCATCCGCGTCGAGCTGTCGGGCAACCTGTGCCGCTGTACCGGCTATCTCGGGATCGTCAAAGCTGTCGCCAGCGTGCTGGCGGATCGGCGTACGGGCTCACCCGTGGCCACCGCGGCACCCGCTGCCGCCGCGCCGCCGGCGCGGTTCACGCCCGCTGCGCCGACCGCAGCGGCACCCGCGGCGTCGGCGTCGGCGGCGGTGCTGCCGCAATCGCGCCAGGGCTGGACGCGCTTCGAGGAAAGCTTCGTCATCGCGCCGCCGCCGGCGGCCGTGTGGGCCGCGCTCGCCGAATTCCCTACGGTTGCCGCGTGCCTGCCCGGCGCCGAGCTGACCGAGCACGACGCGCGCGCGGTCAAGGGTCGGCTCCACGTCAAGCTTGGACCAATGGCGGCGGCGTTCGCCGGCTCGGCCGTGATCGAGCGCGACGATGCGACGTTGACGGGCAGCGCCAAGGGTGCGGGCGGCGACACCGCGTCGCGCTCGCGTACCCGCGCCGAGCTGAGCTATCGCCTGACCCCGGATGCCGGCGGTACGCGCATCGCCGTGGTGGTCGAATACGATCTGCAGGGTCCGCTGGCGCAGTTCTCGCGCTCGGGCCTCGCCCAAGAGCTCGGCCGCCGCCTGGTCGCCGAGTTCGCCGCCAACCTCACCGCGCGGCTGACCGACGGCACGGCGCCGGCAACGCCGCCCGCGCTCCGCGCCGGCCGCCTGTTCTGGCAAGCCCTCTGGGCGCGGCTCAAATTGTTATTCCTCCCCCGCGCGTAGCGTGGGGGTAGGGAGGGGGCTGCTGCGTCTGAACGGATGCAGCGGGTAGGCGGCATCGCTGAGGCCCCCTCCCTACCCTCCCCCATGCGCTTCGCGCACGGGGGAGGGATTCACACCGGGTAGATCAGCGCGGTGTCGATGATCAGCGAGTCGTAGACGCAGTGGCGCTCCTGCAGCAGCAGGGTGCCGTCGCGGCGCACGAAGCGATCGTAGTAGCGGCCGATCTGCTGCAGGGTGGTGCGCTCGTCGACCAGGGTCTGGTAGAGCGCGTAGTTGGCGGTCGCCGTGATGACCTCGCCATCGAGCGCCAGCACGCGCACGTTGGTGATGTGGTGCTGCAAGTAGCGCGGCGCGAACATCATGGTGGTTGCGATCGCCAGGGCACGGTCCTTGAACATGCCGATGCCCTCGCACAGCACCAGGCCGACCGGTAGGTCGGCGTCGGCGTTGTCGCGACCGGTGATGCGGTAGAGCGCGTCGTCGGTGAAGAACGCCGGCCAGTCCTCGACCTTGCCGGCGTCGAGCGTGGCGGCGTACGCGGTGTTGAACTCCTCGATTTCGAAGCGCGCGATGCGCGCCGCGTCGATCGGCACCTGGGTCGCCGCGAAGCCCTTCAAGCCCGCGCTCTTGTCCATCGTCAGAGGTCCATGACCTCGCGATAGTGGCGGTACATCGAGCGGATCGCGGCTTCGGAGATCAGATGATCGACGGTGCCCTCCTCGGTGCCGCCGAGGCCGATGTAGGAGACATCGGTCGACGAACGCACGACGCCCTCCTGAACGAACTTCATCGCCTCGTTGTCCTCGAGCCCGAGAAAGCCCGAGGGGCCCATCAGGTTGCCCTGGCGCAGGCGGTGGCGGGTCATCTCTGCGCTGTCGCCGGTGAAGCCGAACATGGTCCAGATCATCAGGAACTCGTGCGGGCCGCTGGGCACGATCTGGCGGACGCCCAGGGTGTTGAGCTCGCGCTGCACGATCAGGTTGGGCCAGATCGTCTGCATGGTGACCGACCATGGCGAGGTGAACTCGCGGACGTATTCGAGGAAGCGCGTGTCGTTGAGCGTCATGGTTTCGGAGAACGCGCGCATCTCCTGCTTGCTGGCCTCGTCGACCATCGGCTGATCGGGCTTGGCCGACGCCATGGTGCCGTGGCGGCCCGAGGCATCGACGATCATGGCCGACTTGTTGCCCGCGACCATCAGGCCGAAATTGACCAGGAAGGCGTGCAGCAGGGTGGCGTGGTACGGATCCTTGAGGTTCTCGTGATACATCTTCCAGTTGCCCGGCACCGTGTTGCGGTAGTAGCCGAGGATCTGGAGCGGTCGGCCGTCGAACGTGGCGTCGAAGTCGGCGAGGATCTCGGGCCCGAGATAATCCTCGAGGGGCTCGAGATCGCGGCAGAATGAGGCGAACACGACGCCGCCACGCGTCGTCACCGCAAGCTGGCGGAGATTGTGCTCGGCGAGCTTGAAATCGGCCGGCATGCCGCCCTGCTTCTTGATGCCGCGGCGGAACGGCACCGCGGTCAGGTTGCCGGCGAGGTCGTAGGTCCATTGGTGGTAGGGGCAGACCAGTTCGGTCGCCTTGCCGCTCGCCGGTCGGCACAGCTCGGCGCCGCGATGGGCGCAGCGGTTCTCGAACACGTGAAAGCCGTTTGTGTCGCGCGCGACGATCACCGGCGTCGGGCCGACGAACGAGCGCTTGAAGCAGCCGGGCTCGGGCAGCTCGGCCTCGAGCGCGACGAAGTTCCAGGTCCGGCCGTGGAAGATGCGCTCGATCTCGCGCTGGTAGATCGCCGGGTCGGTGTAGACCCAGTCCGGGATCGCCTGCAGCCCGCCGGCCGGCCACACGCGGGTGGGCTCGTTGGTGTGAGGGGTTTGGGCGCTGTCGGGCATCGACGCCGCTCCTGGAAGTCGATTGCGCGGAACTATAGCGCGGCCGGAATTGCTCAGTATACCTCTTTTCCCGATCCCGACCGCGCGCTATCGTGGAACCGCGGCAGGTTTTTCAGGAGGCGAGAATGGCGCTCGTACCGTTGGCCAAGGCGGGCAGCTTCATGCACATCTACGATTTCCGCGTCAAGCCGGGGACCGGCGAGCAGTTCATCAAGCTGTTCGACACGTTCGACTATTCCGACGCCAACCCGATGCACAAATCATCGGCCCAGGTGAAGGACGGCGTGCTGTGCCGCGACGTCAACGACCCCGACCACTCCTACCTGCTCGGCGAATGGGCCGACATCGAGGTCCACGCCAAGATCCGCAAGATCCTCGCCGAGGAGCTCAAGCCCGAGTTCGTCGGCCTGATCGAGGGCAAGGGCTTCATCCCGACCTACGCCAAGGTCGTCTCGAGCACCCCCCAGCACCTGCTCGACAAGGCCTCCGCTGCCGCCGACTAGCCGCCCGCTCCGGCGCCCTGAAAGGGGATCGGGGGGATGAAGGGAGATCGAGGGGTGGCGCGCGAAGCGCCATCATCCTCCGGTGCCGCCCGCTCGCTGCATCAGATGCATATCCCCTCCATCCCTGCTTATCCCCCCGATCCCCTTTGATGGGTTGCCGGGCCTGCGGCCCGGCGTATCAGGACGATGTCCGACGGCGCGGCGTGCTTGCATTCGGGCGCGGGTCGGCATCTGCTTTGCTTGGAAAACCCGCGTGCCGTCCATCCAGGGATCTTCCCATGCGCTCCGCCCGCCCGAATGAGAAGCTGAAGCTCGGCGCCATGTTCCACCCGACCGGGCACCACGTTGCGTCGTGGTTGCACGAGGGCTCGCAGATCGACGCCGGCACCAATTTCCGGCACTACGCCAGCCTGTGCCAGCGTGCCGAGCAGGCCAAGTTCGACCTCATGTTCCTGGCCGACGCGGTCGCGGTGCGCGACGGCGACCTCGGGCCGCTCAGCCGCTGGCCGCAATACATGGCGTACTTCGAGCCCATCACCTTGTTGTCGGCGCTGGCCTCGATCACTTCGCGCATTGGCCTGTGCGCCACCGCGACCACGAGCTACAACGAGCCCTACAACGTCGCGCGCAAGTTCGCTTCGCTCGACCACATCAGCGGCGGCCGCGCCGGTTGGAACGTCGTGACCTCCTCGAACCTGTCGGAGGCCTACAATTTCGGCCGCGAGGCGCACTACGAGCACGACGCGCGCTACGACCGCGCCTTCGAGTTCGTCGAGGTCGTGCAGGGCTTGTGGGACAGCTGGGACGACGACGCGTTCGTGCGCGATCGCGCCAGCGCGCGCTATTTCGACCCCACGAAGCTCCACACGCTCAACCACAAGGGCAAGCACTTCTCGGTGCGCGGGCCGCTTAACGTCGCGCGACCGCCGCAGGGCCATCCGGTGATCTTCCAGGCGGGCTCCTCGGAGGTCGGTCGCGAGCTCGCGGCACGCACCGCCGAGGCGGTGTTCACGCCGCAACACACGCTGAAAGGCGCGCAGGACTTCTATCGCGACCTCAAAGGCCGCATGGCCAAGTATGGCCGCCCGCCCGAGGCCCTCAAGGTGATGCCCGGCTTCAACCCGGTGGTCGGACGCACCGCGGCCGAGGCCGAGGAGAAGCACCGCTACCTGCAATCGCTGATCCATCCCGACGTCGGCCTGATCCTGTTGTCCAACGCGCTCGGCAATTTCGACCTGTCGAACGTCGACCTCGACGGGCCGCTGCCCAAGGAATGTGACACGCACGTCTCCAACATGGGCCAGACTTCGCAGAAGAACGTGATCGCCTGGGCGCGCGACGAGAACTTGACCGTGCGCCAGCTCTACCAGCGCTTCGCGGGCGCGCGCGGCCAGCGCACCGTCATGGGCACCGCGATCCAGATTGCCGACGAGATGGAGCAATGGTTCTGCGGCTATGGCATCGACGGCTTCCTGATCCAGCCGCCCTACCTGCCGGGGGGCCTGGACGAATTCATCGAGCTCGTGATCCCCGAGCTGCAGAATCGCGGCCTGTTCCGGACCGAGTACGAAGGCCCGACCCTGCGCGACAATCTAGGTCTCAAGCGGCCGACCAGCCGCTATGCTGAGACCGCTTCATCCCGCGTGGCGGAGTAGTGCGATGACCATGATGCAGAGCCTGAAACCCGCCGAGGGCCGCCCGGTCTGGCATGGCGGGCGGATCGACTATCGCGCCGAGGGCTTGCATGTGCTGTCGGCGGCCGAGATCGCCGAGATCGACGCTGCGCTCGCGCATCTGAAGTCGCTCGGCCCGGTCGACTTTCCCGCCATCACGGCCGACACGTTTCCGCTGCCAACCCTCAGCGGCGCCCTGCGCAAGCTCGGCGACGAGCTGCGCGACGGCTGCGGCTTCATGCTGCTGCGCGGCCTGCCGCGCGAGCGCTATTCGCTCGACGACATGGCGCGCATTTATGTCGGCCTCGGTGTCCACATCGGTCGGGTCCTGCCGCAGTCCTATTTCGGCGAGCTGCTCGGCCACGTCATCGACGTCAGCGACATCGAGGCGCAGGCGCGCGGCTATCACTCGGGCGGTGCCCAGCGCATGCACACCGACACCTGCGACATCGTCTCGCTGATGTGCGTACACGCCGCCAAGTCGGGCGGCGCCAGCCGGATCGTCAGTGCTGCCGCGGTGCACAACCGCCTGCTCGAGACCCGGCCCGACCTGTTGGCGCTGTGCTACGAGGGCTTCGTGTGCCGGCGCATGCCGCTCGACGCCGAGCTCGGCTCGGGCGTGGTGCTCAAGACCGTGAGCTTCTTCTCGCGCGCCACCGGCGCCCTGAGCACCAACCTGTCGGGCGACTATCCGCGCCGCGCCGCCGCCGCCGGCGACGTCACCTTGACGCCGTTGCAGCTCGAAGCGCTCGAGGTGCTGCAGGAGATCGCCCGCTCGCCCGAGTTCTATCTCGACATGGATATCGGCGAAGGCGACATCCAGTTCCTCAACAACCGCGCGATCCTGCACGGCCGCACCGAATACCAGGACTGGCCCGAGGTGACGCGGCGGCGCCATCTGTTCCGGCTGTGGCTCGAGGTCGCGAACTGGCCGGCGCTGCCGGCCAACCAGGGCATGCACAACGCCGACGACCACCGCGGCTGGCTGCGCCAGCGCACGCCGTTCATGGAAGTGCCGTCGCGCTATCTCGCCGAGATGACCCAGCGCAAGGCCGAGCTGGTCAGCTGACACGGGTGCGCGGCCGCGCCCGCAGGCAGCAACCGGGGCTCCCCGCTCGTTAGATGATCGCGCGCGTGCCGGCGTGTCGGGACGGTGCAAAGCGTGCCGGCGGCGATCGACATGACAAAACCTCACCCGGTCCGGGCGAGGCGACCTGAATCCGACCTGTTTTTCCAGGTCGGCGGCCCGCCAACCCATGACGACGAGGGGGGTGTGGCCGCTACTCCGGCTTGATGTTGTTCTTGGTCACGACGGCCTGCCATTTGGCGGTCTCGGCGGCGATATGGGCGCCGAAGCGCGCGGCCGGTCCGCCCTCGGGGATCAGGCCCATCTCGGCGAAGCGCGCCTGGACGACCGGCGTCTGCAGCGCGCGGTTGAACAGCGCGTTGAGCGTCGCGACGATCTCGAGCGGCGTGCCGGCGCGGGTCGCGAAGCCGAACCACGCCACCAGGGTGACGTCGGGATAGCCGAGCTCGCGCAAGGTCGGCAGATCCGGTGCAATGGGCGTGCGCGTCGCCCCGGTCACCGCCAGGCCGCGCAGCTGACCGCTCTTCCGGTGCTCGACCAGGGTCGCGACGTTCTCGATCATGAAATCGACCCGGCCGGCGAGCAGATCCTGGATCGCCGGGCCGGCGCCGCGATAGGCGACGTGCAGGAACTTGACGCCGAACACGCCGGCGAGCAGCTCGGCGCTCAGATGATGGGCGCTGCCGACCCCCGACGAGCCGTAGGACAGTTCGCGGGTGCGCGCCAGCTGGACGAACTCGGCCAAGGCCTGCGCCGGCACGCCGCTGTTGAGCGCCAGCATGTTCATGACGCTGGCCGACCAGAACATCGGCAAGAGGTCGCTTGCCGCGAACGGCATGGGCACGAGCGCGCGGTTGGCCGAGCACACGCCGATCGCGCAGTTGCCCAGGGTGTAGCCGTCGGGCGGTGCCTTGGCGACGACGTCCATGCCGACGTTGCCGTTGGCGCCCGGGCGGTTGTCGATCACGAACGGCTGGTCGATGAACGCGCGCGCCGCATTGGCGATCAGGCGCGTGACGATGTCGGACGAGCCGCCCGGCGCGGTCGGCACGATGATGCGGATCGGCTTCTCCGGGAACGCCGCCACCGCCGGCAGCGATGCTACGACGAGCAGGGCCGCCAGGATCCACCGCATGATCATGCCGGCCGCTCCCGCTTCATCAGGTCGCGCAACGCGCCGGCGATCAGCAGCGGCGTCGAGAAGCACACCACGCTGATGCCGTTGTCGCGATGCCGCGCGACGTCGCCGGGGGCTCGGCCGATCGTCGCGAGAGCAACGCCATCGATGGGCCGCACCGCGTCGCGGATCTTGGCGATCGCGGCGGCGACGTCGGGATGGCCGGGCTGACCGGCGCGCCCGAGCGAGGCGGCGAGATCGTTCGGCCCGATGAAGATCGCATCGACCCCGGGCAGCGCCGCGATCGCGGCGATCTCCGGCAGCACCGCGGCGTCCTCGATCATGAGCACGACCGAGGTCTCCTGGTGGCGCGCGGCTAGATAGGCGGCGCCGTCGCCGAGCCCGTAGCGCGCCGCCCGCGACACCGTGCTGACGCCGCGCCGGCCGTGCGGCGGATAGTAGGCCTGGGCGACCACCGCGCGCGCCTTCTCCAGGCTCGAGACGTGCGGCACCAGGATGCCCGCGGCGCCGATGTCGAGCACCGGCAGGATCTGGACCTCGGTGGCGCCCGGCAGGCGCACCAGGGCGGCGATGCCGGCGGCGTCGGCGGCGCGCAGCATATGCTCGACCGCATCCAGCGACATCGGGCCGTGCTCGGTGTCGATGATCACGAAGTCGAAGCCGGCCCAGCCGATCATCTCGACCAGCGCCGGCGACGACAGGCCGATGAAGAAGCCGAGCTGCATCTCGCGCCGATGCAGCCGCTGCTTGAAGCGGGCGCTCGGGCTCATGCGCGCGGCCCGGTCGACGATGCCATGGATGGTCTCCAGAGATCGCGAGGCGACCGCCAGTCTAGCCCAGGTCAAGGGGTGCGGGTCGATCCCCGCTCAGGCGGTCGGCGGCTGCTGCGGCACCGCCAGGAGCAGCCGCATCAAGTCGGCCTGGCGCGAGACCCCGGTCTTGCGAAACAGCGCGCGCAGCTGCGTGCGCACCGTCTCGATCGAGACGCCTCGTTCGGTGGCGATCTCGGCCAGTCGCTTGCCGTCAAGCAGGGCATGGGCGAGCGCGGTTTCGGCCTGGGTCAGACCGAACCGCGCGCGCAACCGTTTGGACGGATGGGCGAGCTGGCGCGCCGGATCGTGTACCAGCACCAGCGCCGCGGAAACCGGCGCCAAATTGTTCAGCGTGGTCGTCGGCCCGATCGGTGTCACCAGCACGGTGATCGGCGGCCGTCCGTCCGTCCGGACGACCGCCATCTCGCCGCCCATGCGTTGGCGCCCGTCGGCGCCGGTCGCCGCGGCCAGGAGCCGGCGCAGC
>JACQAI010000105.1 GCA_016195115.1 Pseudomonadota bacterium | reverse complement strand
CAGAACATTGAGGCGCACCGGATCGTTCAGGAAATGCAACCCGACCGGAATGCCGTGCGCATCGGCGTAGGTCAGCAGGTTGGGCAGGTCAAACAGGTTGTAGATCTGCGCTGCCACCGCGATCGAGACATCGAGGAAGCCAAGCGAGCAGTAGCGTTCGACGATCTCGGCAACCTCGCTCCAGCGCGCGGGATGACGGATGTATTCCAAGACCGGGCCGACGCCGTCAACGCTGCAAACCATCTCGACACGTCGAAACGCGCGCACCTTCTCGATCAGGGCCTGATTGTAGATCGTGGCGTTGGTGACGAACTGCAGGTCGATCTGTTCGGCCGCCCCCGCCGCGATCAGTCGATCGATCAGCCATTCGGTGGCTGGAATCAGCATCGGCTCGCCGCCCTGCAAAATCAGGTGCTTGACCGCCTTGGGATCGGCCACGAGCTCGGCTGGTTGAGCGTCGAGATGGTGAGCTCGAGCGCGCTCGGCGCGAAGTCGGCGACGCGCGGCAACGCAATCGTCGCGGGGCCGATCAGGTCGCGATGGAACCGGCCATCGCGCGCCCACAGGCCGTTGCCGAAGCCGGTGTATTTCGTGCCCAGGACGTAACGCGGCAGCAGCGCGAGCTTGTCGCCGCGCCAGCGACCGACCACGGCCGATTCGGCGTGGTAGTCGTCGGCCCAGCGCGAGAACACCGGATCTTCGGCGATCCGGCTGCTGTAGCGCGTGCCGCACATCCGGCATTTCAGATTGCACAAGGTGCTCAGATTGAGCTGATATTCGTTGGGCTGCGGCCCCAGCGGCCGACCTGGCGCGGCGCGCAGCGCCGCCACGGTGCTCTCGAGGGAAACACGGCTATCCCATTCGGCGTTGACGACGTCACGCAGATCGCCGCTGCTGCCGGCTTGGTAGTTGTTGCAGCGCTCGCACTCGCGGACCGGCTCGTCGGCGATCAAGGCCCGGCGGATCTCGGTCAACGCGGTCGACCGCCAGATCTCGTCCAGGCTGTCGACCTGAAGGTTCATGCGGCGGCCGCCATCGCGCACCACATCGGTCGCGATGCAGCAGATCTTGGCCTCGCCGTTGGGCTCGATCTGGAGATGCGTGAACGGCCGGATGCAGAAATAGCGGCTATCGGTCATTGCTATCGGTCACGATGCGGCCAGCCGGGTTACCGGGACCGGCGTGGCATTCAGCAGACATATAGCTGCGCTTCTGAGTTTTTGGTTAAAAAACCCCTGCTTAACGAAACCGGGCGATCGGACAAGCGGCCCCTCGCCCCTTGGCCCACCGCACCCCCCCGTGCTATTTCGTGGCGCGTCGCACCCGTAGCTCAGCTGGATAGAGCGCTGCCCTCCGAAGGCAGAGGTCACAAGTTCGAATCTTGTCGGGTGCGCCAGCTTTTCCAGCAGCCGCGGCCGACTTCGGCGCACGCGGCGCGCAGGCCAGCGTGTGGCGGACGCGGACGCGGAGGATGCGCGGTCGGGCATGTCGGACGACTTCCGCGACGGCAACTATCCCGGCCTCTACCGGCTAGGCAGCACCTACCAGCACTGGATGGGGGTCCGGGGGCAGATCGGCGACCTGCTCAAGCTCGACCCGGCACACATCTGGTGCTTCTTCCTCGGCGGCCATATCGGCGACCATGTCTCGGGCCTAACCCTGATCGGCGCCTTCAAGCGGCTCCGCAACAATCCGCCCATCGCGGTGATCAGCACCGGTCCGCCCGACCTGCACGTGCTGTTCGAGCATTGCGCCAACGCGTTCGTCGGATCGTCCCCATGGGACCTCACGACGTTGTACCCGTTGACCCGCTTCCAGCCCGGATTCCCATTCATCGCCGAGCCGCACTTCTATGCCGACGGGCGTCTGCTCGACCTGTTCCCCGCGTGCACCTTCAACGATTTGATGCGCTTCACGCTGCGCCTGCCGATGCACACGCCGCTGGTGCCGCCGATCGTACCCGCCGCGGCGCGCGACCTGGCCGACCGGCTGTTCGCGACCTACGGCCTGGCACCCGACCGCACCGTCCTGCTGGCGCCCTACAGCAACTCGGCGCCGCGCATGCCGGTCGCCTGGTGGGCGGAGGCCGCCGACTACATGAAGCAGCACGGCTTGCTCCCGGTGACCAACGTGCCCAACCACTACGGCATCGTGAAGCGGGAAGAGCCGATCCCGGGGACCATCGGCGTCGACGTGCCGCTGCTCCAGATCATCCCGTTCATCGAGCGCGCCGGCTTTTTCATGGCATCGGCGCAGGGACTGTGCGACCTGGCGTCGTTCACGCGGGCCCGGCTGAAGATCATCCAGACGCCCGCGCACTTCATCGACGGCATCGCACCCGAGGCCGGCGGCAGCGCTGCCGGCGGCTACAGCGTCGTGCGCAACTTCGCGCCCGCCGATTGTCACGAATTCGACCTGCGTACCGATGCGCCGTTCGATCGATCCGTCCTGCACGGCTGGCTCGATTGAGCCGCCGTCGTCCGCCAGGCGCCGAGCCTCACGTGTGCGGCGCAATCCGCTCCGCCACCATGGTACCCAATTTGAAGATGTGCTTCTGGCCCGTGGCGTTCTCCCACGGATAGTTGTTCCACTCGAAATACACGACCTCGAAGCCGAGGATATCGAGCACCTGACGGTAGAGAGTCGTCGAGTAGTGCCACCACGAATTGTTCGGATAGCGCTCAGGCTGATCGTGGTGCCCCAGAAACACCGCAACGGGATGCTCGGAGTCGATCATGCCCTCGGTGATCACCAGCTTGCCGCGGCAACGCGCCGCGATCGACGTCAGCGCCGCGACCGGATCGCGCAGATGCACGAGAATCTGGCAGACCAGCACGACGTCGAACTCGCCGAGCTCGTCGGTCAGATTGTAGACGTCGCCGTAGTGACAGCGCGCCCGTGAGCCGAACGCGTGATGCGCCGTCCAATAGGCGTTTCGGATGCCTTCGAAGTCGGACGCGTCGGCCTGCGTCACGCCGCGGCGGCGGCGCACGTGGAGATAAGGCACGCCGTGGTGCAGCGCAGGGCTGGTCGAGTCGAACGACACCACCTCGGCGCCGCGCCGCTCGGCCTCGAACGTCAGGAAACCGCTGGCCGTGCCGACGTCGAGCGTCCGCTTGCCGGCAAAATCGACACCGCCGGTGTAGCGCTCGAACCTTTGCCGCAAATCCCAGTTGCCACGGGCGAAGCCGATCCCGGGCAGGTCCATGGCATGGTAGAAGATGCACTGGCTGAGATCCGCAACGGCACGCGGCTCGGCATAGAGCGACATGGCGGTTATGGGGTCTCGGTATGGTTGCTGAAACGGCGTCGACGGCGCCGCGAAGCTACTTGAAGGGCGGCTGACCGGTCAACCGCCGCCCGCGCGCGCCGCTGGGGATCGGCGTCGGCGGAATGGCCTCCCCCCAGCCCCTATTTGAGCTTCACGTAGTAGGCGTGGCTGTCCGGCAGTCCGGTCCACGGATGGATGCGCGGGATCGGATGGCAATGGTCGATCAGCGCCTTGGCCCCGAACGTGTGCTCGGTGCTGAACGTGTAGCGCAGGCGCTCGCCCTGCCAGATCCACTCCACCGCATCGCCGTCCTTGAGCTTGTCGCCGGCGATCATCGAAACCGTCGGGATCGCCGGATAGCGATAGGCTTGGAGCTCGCCGAGATTCGGCGAGTCGTCGAGCACGAGATGCTTGAAGCCGCGGTCGTAACACTGCCGGATGCGCAGGCAGTTGTTGATGTGGTCGTTGAAGTAGCAGAAATCGGTCGGGCTCACCGCACGCACATCGTCGGTGCCCCAGTCGTGCTCGCGATAGTCGATCGTGTCGGTGCGAAACGCGAGGTTCGAGAAATCGAGATCGAACGCGTAGATCTTCGGTGTCGGCGAGGCGCAGCGCAGCGAGAACAAGGACGAGCCGCGCAGCACGCCGCTCTCGACGATGACCTGCGGCTGCAGCGCGCGCACCAGCTGGAACAGCCAGAAGCTCAGATTGCCCGGGGTCGTCCAGTTCTGACCGTAGGCCGGGTTGCGCCGCTTGACCTCGAAATAGGCGTAGACGTCGCCGACCCCGACGTTCACCGGAATCCCGGCGTCGCTCAGAAAGCCGCGCACGACCCCGAGCAGCTCGTCCAGGTGGCGCAGCATCAGGGCCGGGGTCGCCTGGTAGGGCTCGGCCGCTGCATCCGCATCGACCGGTCCAAGCGACTCGACCAGGCTGGTCGAGGACATGTCGAACTGCGCCGGCGCCATGATACGTCCCTCAGGAAGCCGCCCCGATGTAGGGCATAGTCGTTGAGACTTCGTTGATGCGGAACGGTGTCGACTGAATGGCCATCCCGGCGATTATTTGAGCTTCACGTAGTAGGCGTTGCTGTCCTGCAGGCCCGTCCATCGCCGAATGTTCGGGATGGGATGGCAGTGGTCGATCAGCGCCTTGGCGCCGAAGGTGTGTGCAGTCTGAAAGGTGTAGCGCAAGCGGTAACCGTTCCAGATCCATTCGAGCGTATCGCCGTCGCGCAGCTTGTCGTTGGCGATCATCCCGACGGTCGGTACCGAAGGAAAACGGTAGGCCTGAATCTCGCCAAAGTCCGGCGTGTCATCGAGCACGAGTTGCTTGAAGCCGCGCTCGTAGCACTGGCGGATGCGCATGCAGTTGTTGATATGGTCGTTGAAATAGCACAGGTCGTTGGGGCCTTCGGCGCGCACGTCGTCGGTGCCCCAATCGTGCTGCCGATAGTCGATGCTGTCGTCCCTGAAGGCCAGGCGAGAGAAGTCGAGGTCGAAGGCGAACTGCTTATGCCGCGGCGAGGCGCAGCGCTGGGTGAACAGCGAGGAGCCCATGAACACGCCGCTCTCGACCGCAACCTGCGGCTGGAGGGCGCGGATCAGCAGGAACAGCCACAGCGTCAGATTGCCCGGCGTGGTGTGCTCGATCCCGAACGCCGGGTTGCTGCGTCGGACCTCGAAATAATCGATCAGGTCGCCGATCCCGATCCGATCGGGCAATCCGGCCTCGGCGAAGAACGCGCGCTGCACCGCCAGGAGCTCGTTGAGGTGGCGCAACTGCAGCGCCGGACTGGCGTAGTAGGGGTCGTGCAGCTGCTCCGGTTCCGCCGGGCCGACCACTTCGACCAAGCTGGCCGCGGTCATGTGAAACGCCTCGAGCGTCATGATACGTCCCCTAAGAGGCCGCTCGGATGTCGGGCACGGGCGTTGAGACTTTGTCGATGCAGCATCGGTCAAAATACATGAACCGCGTCACTACTCAACCACCGCGCGCCCGGGCCACTGCCGCGACCAGAAAGTCCTCGATCGCCTGAACGGTATCATCGTTCTCGTAAAGCACGGCGCTGGCCGCTTGGATGCGCCGGCTGACCTCGGCGCGCCACACCGGATCGGTGCCGAGGCGGAGCGCGATCGCGACATAGTCGGCGACGTCGCGGGCGACACAGTCGTCGAGGCCCATCAGGCGGTAGAAGCCGTAGGTATGGCGGGCGCGCATGAACGCCCCCGGCCAGGTGACGATCGGCGTGCCGACCGAGAACGCCTCGAGGCTGGTGTTGCCGCCGCTGTAGTGCAGCGGATCGAGCATCACGTCGCTCGCCGCCAGCAGCGCGACGAAATCGGTGCGGTTGAGCGCCGGCAGCAGCACGATCCGGGGCGCGACATCCGGCGCGGCGCGCGTCAAGCGCCCGATCAGCTGGGCGTCGATGTGGGGATCGGGGCCTTGCACCAGCACCAGCCGGCCCGCCGGATCGCGACGCAGGATCTCGGCCAACACGGCGTCAAAAACGGGATGGAACTTGAACGTGCTCTGCGGACAGACGTAGAGGTGCGTCGTCGCATCGAGACCGAGCTCGCTGCGGCTTTTGAGCCGAGCGTCGAACACCGGGCGCTGATAGTACACGGTTGGTCCAGGCAGCCGGACGAGCGTCTCGCCATAGTGGGCCTGGGCGCCATCGGGCTCCATCGCGTCGCACGACAGGAAATAGTCCAGGTTGGCGATGCCGGTAGTGTCGGGGTGGCCCCACGACAGGCACTGCACCGGCGCCAACCGCGCGAAGGCCAGAAAATAGGTGAGCGGCGACATGCCGATATCAGGGTAGACCAGCACGTCGAGCGCGCGTTCGGCGATGCGCCCGCGGGCAGCCGCAAGGTCGACCGGCAGCTCGACGAACGCGTCGGCCACGTCGATCAGCGCCTGACGGGTCGGATCGGGTCCTGACGGCGTGGCGAACACGGTGACATGGAAGCGTTGGCGCGACAGCCGCGCGATCAGCCCCTGGAACAGGCGCGCGATCGTGTGCGTGCGAAAGAAGTGCGAGGCGAACCCGATGCGGATCGGGCCGTCGCGCGGCGGCGCGGGCGCCCGGCAGTGCGGCGCGACCATGCACAGCGATGGACAGGCCTTGGCGTAGAGCGCTGCGATGGCCCGTTGCAGCGGCAGGTCGTCGCGGGCGTGGTAGGCGAGGTGGAAGCAGGTCAGGCCGACCTGCTTGTGCGGATCGACCAGGGTGATGCCGCGGCGGTCGAGCGCGGCGATCTCGTCGGCCAGCCGGTCGCGCGCCTGATCGATCGCTCCCGTGGACTCGGGAACAATGGGCAGCACCAGCGCGGCGCGCAGCAGCAGCGCATCGTCGGGACGCAGCGCGTAGGCGCGCCGGTAGCTGGCGACCGCCTCGTCGAGCTTGCCCTGGCTCTGCAGCGCGCTGCCCCGGTTGACGTGGAGCTCGGCGTCGTTCGGCGCCAGCGCCAGGGCGCGATCGTAGTGCTCGACCGCCGCGTCGAACCGGCCGCGCGCCGCCAGGATATTGCCGAGATTGTTGTGCGCCTGGGGAAAATCCGGCTTGAGCTCGAGCGCGCGGCGGAGCAGCGCGACCGCATCGCCGGTCTTGCCCTGCTGCTGCAATGCCATGGCGAGATTGCCGTAGCCCTCGGCCAGGGTGGGGTGCAGCTCCAGCGCCTGGCGGAAACTGGCTGCGGCCGCGTCAAAGCGGCCCAACGCCATCAGGGCCTGGCCCAGATTGTTGTGGTAGATCGCGCTGTTGGGCTCGATATCGACGGCGCGGCCGATATAGTCGACCGCCAGGTCGGCCCGGCCGACCTGGTTGGCCAGCACGCCCATCAGATGCAGGCCCTCGGCATGCGCCGGCTCGGCCGCGAGGAGGCGCTGATAGAGCTCCCCGGCCTCCTTCAGCCGGCCGGCCTGGTGATGCTCGAGCGCCTGGCGCAGCAGCTCCGCGATCGCGGTCATGTCGGCTTATAGTCGGAGCAAAAGTCCGGGCGCAAATTGCTTTTGCGCGGCGGCGCTCCTAGGGTGATGCGCGGACGTCCCGTCCGGCGGGTCCATGGCGTGCTGTCGGTCCTGATCCAGTACTGCAACGATGCGCGGCCCGAGCGCATGGCCGAATACGACGAGTGCGTGCGCCGCAACCTCGCCAACCCGCACGTCAAGGCGGTGCACAACCTAGTCGAGCCTGGTGTGATCGTGCCCGGGGAATTCACCCGCCATCCGCGCTACGTCGAGCAGCGGACCGAACGCTGGCTGACCTACCGGGCGGCGTTCGACTACGCCAACGCCGTGCTGCCGGACGAGATCGTCGCACTGGTCAACCTCGACATCTTCCTCGACCCGGACAGCGACTGGCCGCGCGCCGAGACCATGCTGCGCGGCAGCAACACGGTGTTCTGCCTGGCGCGCACCGAGTACAGCCCCGACGGTTCGACCTACCGCGACCCGGCGTTCGCCACGCTGGCGTTCGCCAACACACAGGACGCCTGGGTGTTCAAGACGCCGATCGCGGTCCCCGATTGCGAGTTCGAGCTCGGCACGCTCGGCTGCGACAACGCGATCGCCGAGCGGCTGATGCGCGGCGGCTACGTGCCGGTCAACGCGCTCAACCACTTCAAGATCTTTCACTACGACCGGGCCCGCGAGAAGACCGCGCGCACCATGATCGCGACCCACGTCGCCGAACGCGGCGAGCGCCACAGCCGCCACCCCGAGCGCCAGGGCCAGTACCTGGTGCCGGACTACGATGCCTTCCAAAGCGTCGACAAGGTGCTGGATCTGCTCAAGGTCCCCGAACTCGCCCGCTACTCGGTGATCTGCGACGTGTTCACCAAGTTCATCAAGATCAACAATCCGTGAGCGCGGCAAGGGCGCAGCCCCGCGAGCGCCGCGTCCTGGTCTGTAAATGGGCCAGGACGG
>JACQAI010000104.1 GCA_016195115.1 Pseudomonadota bacterium | reverse complement strand
TGCCGCCGCCCCACCCGCCCATGATCTCCTGCACGCGCGGGTCGTTGGTGATCGAGGCACGGGACGGATTGTAGTTGCGATAGCCGATGGTGGCGTTGAGCAGGGTGCGCTGCGCGGTCGCCCACTGGACGAACAGCCAGGCGGCTTCCTTGTTCTTGGTCGCCTTGCTGATTCCGAGCGCCCACGTCCATAGGCCCGAGTGCGACTTGCCGCCCGGGCCCGCCGGAATGAGCGCGTAGCCGACCTTGCCGGCGACCTTCGATTTGTTGGCGTCCTCGTAATTGGCGGCGAAGAAGTCCGCGTCGGCGATCATGCCGGCCTGACCGGCCGTGAAGGCCTCCATGGCGTCATACCACTGCATGTTGGCCCAGTTCGGCGGACCGCTGTCGCGGACCATGGCGATCCAGGTCTCGGTGAACTTCACCGCGCGCGGATCGTGGAGGTTGCCGTTCAGCTTGTCGTCGAGCTCGTTCCACTGGCCGTCGGTGTAGGACTTGAGGCCGCTGATGAAGCCGGTGCCCATGCTCGCCAGGCTCGGCGTGCCGCGCGCCACGATGCCGGGGATGCCGGCGTTCTTCTTCACCAGTCGCGCCGCCTCGGCCATCTCGTCGAGGGTCGTCGGCACCTTGATGTTGTGCTGGTCGAAGATGTCCTTGCGGTACGCGAGGATGTAGCTCTCCTCGAGCACCGGAACCGAGTAGAACGGGCCCTCGCCGACGCCCGAGCCGGTCTTGCCGTTCCAACGGTTGGCGGCGATCAGCGCCGGGTGGAAGTCCGCGAGGTTATACCAGCCAAGATCGGTCAGCTTGGGATTGTTGAGGAAGTCGTCGAGCGCCAGGATCCAGTTGGCCGGCACGTACTGCCAGTTCCGCATCGGGCCGGTCATGATCACCGAGAATTCGCCGCGCTGCTGCGAGAGATCGGCGACCAGCTTGGTGAAGTATTCCGCCTCGGGCAGGATCAGGTAGTCGACCTCGACGCCGGTCAGACGCCGGAACTCGGGGATGAGCGGCAGCAGCGATTCCGTGAACGGATGCTTGTTCAACCCGATCGTGAGCGACTGGCCCGCGGCCTGCCGCCAGTCGATTTTGGCCTGGCGGTAGTACGCGAGCGCCGCATCGTCCTGCGCCGCCGCACGGTGCGCGCCGCCGATCGCGAGGGCCGCTGCCAATGACAGACCGATGAGCTGTCGACGCTGTAAGCGCATGCGTTCCCCCTCTCGTCGCCAAATTGTTGGGCGAGCGCCCCACGCGCTCGATTGACGCCGCTGGGCCCGCCATGTAAACGGTTACATAACGGCGTTCGGCCCCTAACTGTCAACCGGCCGGTGGCGCCCCCCTGTTCAGGCGCGCGACGAACCGCTCATGATCCACCCGCGACGGAAGATCGGCTTGCGCGACGTGGCGAAGGTGGCGGGCGTCTCGACCGCCACCGTGTCGCGCGCCATGAACAATCCCGAAGCGGTCTCCGAAGCGCTGCGGTCGCGGGTCGCCTCGGTGGTACGCCATCTCGGCTGGGTACCCGACGGCACCGCGCGCGCGCTCGCGACCAAGCGCACGCACACCATCGGCGCGATCTTTCCGACCCTGACCCACGGCGATTTCGCGCGTGCGACCCAGGCTCTCCAGAGCGAGCTGGCGCTGGGCGGCTACACGCTGCTGCTCGCGTGCTCGGAATACCGGCCCGAGCAGGAGCTGCAGCAGGCGCAGAAGCTGCTCGAGCGCGGCGTCGACGCGCTGATCCTGGTCGGCGAGACCCATCACGCCGCCCTGCCGGCGCTGCTCCGGAACAACGCCGTCCTCTGCGTCAATACGTTCGTCTACAACCCATCGACGCATGGGACCTGCATCGGGCCCGACAATCGCAAGGCGCTCTATCGCCTGACCACCTATCTCGCCGAACTCGGACACCGCCGCTTCGGCGTCGTGGCGCAGTCCACGGAAAACAACGACCGCGCCCGGACGCGTCTCCAAGGCATCCACGACGCCCTGGCGGAACGCTCGCTCGCCATCCGGCCCGGCCACTTCGCCGAGGGATACTGGGGCATCGCCGAGGGCAGGCAGCTGTTCCGGCGGATCGTCGCGACGCAGCCGTGGCCGACCGCCGTGATCTGCGGCAACGCCTATCTCGCCGTCGGTGCCATGCTCGAGAGCCAGGCCATGAACATTCGCGTGCCGCACGAGATGTCGATCGTCGGATACGACGACATCGAGATCATGGCGGAGCTGGCGATCCCGATCACGACGGTGCGGGTGCTGAGCGACGAGGTCGGCCGGCGCACCGCACGGTTCCTGATTGCGACCCTGGAAGGCAAGGCGGAGCGCTTCGCCTACGAGTGCGACGCCGAGATCGTCATCCGGGCATCCACCGGGCCGGCGCCACGCTGAGCCATCGTGGAGACCCGGACATCGGCCCGCCACGCGCTTGGAGTAGTTCGTACAATGACGCTGGGTTCAGACCGCCGGCGCCAGTGCCGTGCTGCCGCGTTCGAGCAGCGGCACGGGCAGGTACTGGTGGGCTTGCGCCGGATCGATCGCCTCGCCCCGCATCGCGGCGACCAGCAGGGTGGCGCCGCGGTAGCCGAGCTCGCGCCGGGGCTGGCGGAACGTCGTCAAGGTCGGCTCGACGAAATCGGCGAATTCGATGCCATCGAAGCCGACCACCGAGACCTGGTCCGGCACGACGATGCCCGCCGAGCGCATGGTCTTGACGAAGCCGATCGCCATCTCGTCGTTGGCGGCGAACAGCGCGCTCGGTCGCGGCCGCGTCTGCAGGAACGCGGTCGCCGCCGCCACGCCCGACGCAAAGGTGAAATCGCCCGGGTAGAAACGGGCGCTGCGCGCCGACAGGCCGGCCGCCGTCATGCCCTCGCAAAAGCCGCCGCGCCGCTCGCGCTCTACGAAGTTGTCGGGCGGTCCGGCGAGATAGGCGATGCGCCGATGCCCGAGCCGGGCGAGATGGGCCACCGCCTGGCGCGCCGCCTCGCGGTTCTGCACCTCGACCTGCGGGATGCGCGCGCCCTCGATCGCCTCGCAGACCGCAACCATCGGAATGTCGCTCGCCGTCAGCGACCGCCGTCCGCCTTGCGGGATGCGACCGTTCAGCAGCAGCATGCCGTCGACTTGGCCGGCAAGCGCGATGTTCGCGAGCTGCGGCTCCTTGGCGCGCGAGCGGGCGAGATTGCCGATCAGGAAGCCGTAGCCGTGCTGCGACAGGCCTTCGTCGACGCCGCGCAGCACGTCGGAGAAGAACGGATTGGCGATATCGGGCACCACGACCAGCACCAGCATCGTCCGCCGCGCCCGCAGGGTGCGCGCCGCCAGGTTCGGCGTGTAGCCGGTGCGGCGCACCGCCTCGGTGACCCGTGCCAAGGTGGCGGGGCGGAGCTTTTGCGGCGCGGTCAGCGCGCGGCTGACGGTGGCGGTCGACACGCCCGCGAGCTGCGCCACCTCGGCGATCCGCAGCGGGCGTTTGATTGTCGTGCGCGGGGTCGACGCTCTTGGCGATGCTCTGGGCGACGCTCTTGACACGGCAGCCCCGGGAGATGGACGCTACGCCGAAAATGTAATCGATTACAAAAATCAACGCCAGGAGGAAGCCATGCCCCATCGCCGTCTGACCGGCTTGACGGTCGCCGCCCTGTTGGCGGTCGCTCCTCACGCGTACAGCCAAGAGCTGCGCGCCGAGGTGATCCACTGGTGGACCTCCGGCGGCGAGTCGGCCGCCGTGAAGGTATTCGCCGACCAGTTCGGCGCGGCGGGCGGCACCTGGGTGGACACCGCGATCGCCGGTGGCGCCAACGCCCGCACCGCCGCGATCAACCGCACCGTCGGCGGCAGTCCGCCGACCGCGATGCAATTGAACACCGGCAAACAGTTCGACGACTTGGTCGAGAACAACCTGCTGGTCAGCGTCGATGGCCAGGCGGCGGCGCAGAACTGGAAGGACGTGCTGCCGCCGGCCTTTCTGCAGGCGGTGACGCGCGACGGCCACCAGTACGCGGTGCCGGTGAACATCCACGGTCAGAACTGGCTGTTTCATTCCACCGCCGTGCTGGCCAAGGCCGGTGCCCAGCCGCCCAACAACTGGGACGAGCTGTTCGCGGCGCTCGACAAGGTGAAGGCCGCCGGGCTGATCCCGCTGGCGTTCAGCGGCCAGAAGAACTGGGAACGCAACCTGTTCAACAACGTCATGGTCGGGCGCGGCGGCCGCGATGTCTTCGTCGCGTTCTGGGGCAAGCGCGACACCGCGATGGTGAAGGGACCCGAGTTCCGCAAGATTCCCGAGACCTTCAAGCGCCTGCGCAACTATGTCGATGCGGGCAGCCCCGGTCGCAACTGGAACGACGCGACCAGCATGGTGATCCAGGGCAAGGCGGGCATGCAGTTCATGGGCGACTGGGCCAAGGGCGAATTCACCGCCGCGGGCCTGACGCCGGGCAAGGAATATGGCTGCAACGTTCTGGGCGATCGCGGCATCGCCTACGGCATGGGCGGCGACGTGTTCGTCTTCCCGAAGCTGAAGGACGCCAACCAGACCAAGGCGCAGCTATTGCTCGCGCGCGTGCTCCTGGAGCCGGACACCCAGCTCAAGTTCGCGCAGAAGAAAGGCTCGATCCCGGTGCGGCTCGACGTCGATGCGAGCTCGCTCGACGCCTGCGCGCGCAAGGCCGCCGGCTGGATCCGCGAAGCCAGCGCGCAAGTGCCGGCCAACGAGATGCTGTCGCCGCCGGCCCTGACCGGCGCGATAGAGGACCTGATCTCGCAGTACTGGAACGACACCAACATGTCGGCCGATACCTTCATCACCCGGGTGGCCAACACGCTGTCGCAGCAGTTCTGAGCCGCCGAGCCGTCGCCGCATGCGCCTGGGCTCGCGCGTATCGGCCCATCTCGCTCTGGCGCCGGCGCTGCTGATCGCGCTGGTCGCCTATTGCGGCGCGATGGGCTGGACGATCTGGATCTCGTTCA
Organism: Pseudomonadota bacterium; assembly: GCA_016195115.1. Taxonomy (GTDB): domain Bacteria; phylum Pseudomonadota; class Alphaproteobacteria; order Elsterales; family Elsteraceae; genus JACQAI01. Next base: position 803 of record JACQAI010000104.1, on the reverse strand, counting down.
CCGCCTCGCGGATGCTGCCGAGCTCGGTCTTCGTCGGTCTCCGGCAATACGACAGCCTCTCGGGCAACGAGCGCTGGCTGACCTCGGTGCAGAACATCGTCGTGTTCGGCGCCCTGTTTATCGTGGCCGCGCTCGTGCTCGGGTTCCTGCTCGCGGCGCTGGTCGACCAGCGCGTGCGCGGCGAGAGCCTGCTGCGTTCGATCTTCCTGTACCCGTTCTCGATGTCCTTCATCGTCACCGGGCTGACCTGGCGCTGGCTGCTCGATCCGACCTTCGGCGCCGAGAAGGTCGTGCGCGATGTCGGCTTTGCCGGCTTCCGCTTCGACTGGCTGGTGCAGCCCGACCGCGTGATTTACACGCTGGTCTTCGCTGCCGTGTGGCACGCCGCCGGACTCGTCATGGCCATCATGCTGGCCGGGCTGCGCGGCGTCGATCCGGAGATCTGGAAGGCGACCCGCGTCGACGGCATCCCGTCCTGGCGGGTCTATCTCTCCATCATCGTGCCGCTCATGCGCGGCAGCTTCGCGACCGCCCTCATCCTGCTCGCGGTCAGCGTCGCGCGCCTCTACGACCTGTCGGTGGCGATGACCAATGGCGGCCCGGGCATCGCCTCGGAGGTGCCGGCGAAGTTCGTCATGGACCACCTGTTCGATCGCGGCAATGTTGGGCTGGCGACCGCGGCCGCGACCACCATGCTGATCACTGTCGTCGCCGTGCTGGCGCCGCTGATGCATTGGCAATACCGCCGGCCGGCGTGGCGGCGCGCATGAGCGCGCCGGTCAATCCGCGCGGCCGCCGCCCGC
>JACQAI010000103.1 GCA_016195115.1 Pseudomonadota bacterium | reverse complement strand
TCGATGCGCCGCGCGAGCTCCCCTTCGCCGAAGCCATCCGGATGCGCGCGCTCGACTGGTGTCGCGCCGGCGACTTCCTGCGCGCGACCGTGCTGCTGCGCTACGTCGCGCCGGTCGACCAGCCGACCCGCGCGGTCTACGCCGACGGCCTGCTGGTCCGGCGCTGGGACTGGGCCAAACTGTTGACCACGCCCGATCACGAGCCGCCGGGCTTCATCACCGACTATGCGATCGACGCGCTGCCGATCGGGCATCTGAAAGCCCGCCACGCCGGCAAGCGGCTGCTGGTGGTGCGGCGCTTCGCCTACACGAAGGAGCAGTACGGGGTTGGCGACAACCTGCGCCGCGCGGCGATTCGGTTCGGCCTGGTCGTGCACGAGTTGGACAGCGTGCGGTTGCCGGGCCCGGCCGGCGACGCCTTTATCGCGGAGCTCTATCGGACGATCGAGGACATGCGGCCGAGCGTGATCTTCTGGGACGAGCTGTTCCTGTCCGGCATCTCGGCCGAACCCCGACACCGGGACGACGTCGCGCAACTGCTGGCCACGGTGCGGCGCCGGTTCGGCGTGCGCGTGATCAAGTACTACGGCGACGTGTGGTACATCATGACCCATATGCCGCATCAGCTGTTCGAGCAGCTCGGCGATTGCTACGACCTGGTCAACCACATGCATCCCGCGATCCGGCACGTCGGAACCGATGCCGAGCGGCAAGCGGTGTTCTGCTGCCCGACGCCGGCCGAGATCACGCCGCCGACCGAGCCATATGGCACGATCCCGCGTGCGTGCATCATCGGCAGCATCCATCCCGGCGGCATCCCGCGCATCGTCTGGTGGGCCGAATGCGTGCGCGCAGGCCTGCCGCTCGACTTCATCGAGACGTTTCGTCACGGCCCGTACCAGCTCAGCGACCAGGAGTACGTCAACACCTTGCGGCGCTACCAGCTGTCGATCACGCTGTCCTTGCGCGACACCGGGACGCGCATTTTCACCGGGCGCGCCCACGACATTCCGCTCGCCGGCGGCGTGCTGCTCGAGGAGCATTCCGAGGACACGCACTATTTCCTGCAGGCCGGCGTTCACTATGCCGCGTTCGAAACGCTGCCGGACCTCGCCGCCCTGATCCCGGAGATGCTGGCGGACGAAGCGCGCCGCCAACGCATCGCAGCGGCGGCGCACGCCTGGGTCGCGCGCTACTACACCGGCGACTGCTACTGGGCGGGGACGCTGAGCAAGCTGTTCCCGTGAGCGATCACGGCTTCGGTTGCGCGGGCTCGCCGGTGCCGACCTCGGCGCTGCCGAGCGCGTCGGCGAGGCGGGCCGCCGCGCTGCCCGGCCTGAGCGGCTTCGGTTGGCTGGCATGCGGCGCCCAGCCGGTCAGGAAGATGACCTGGAAGCTGGCGCGGATGCGGCCATCGGGCTCGCGCGGGTAGGCGGCATCGGCGCGCGCCAGCACGCCGCGGCGCGTCAGCGCCCGCGGGCGCTCGGCGATCGCATTGGTCTCGCCCATGCCGCGCAGGTCGCGCATCAACGCCAGCGCATCCTCGTAGGTCACCGAGATGGTGTCGGCGTCGACCACCGGCAGCTCGAAGCCGGCGCGCTGCAGCAGCATGCCGGCGTCGCGCACGTCGGCGACCGGCGAGACCCGCGGGCGCACGCCGCCGATCTCGGCGAGCTCGGCGTCGAGCAGCGCGCTGCGCAGCTCGCTCAGCGTCTCACCGCCGAGCAGCGTCGCGAGCAGCAGCCCGTCGGGCCGCAGCACGCGGCGCAGCTGCGCCAGCGCGCCTGGCAGGTCGTTGGTCCAGTGCAGCGCCAGATTGCTGAGCGCGGGCACCCAGCGGCGCGCGCAGCAGCCCGGTGCGGCAGCCGACGTCGAGCACGCGCGCGAAGCGGCGCGTGACGTCGTCGAGTCTTTCGACCAGGCGCTCGCCGACTTCGCGAAACAGGAAGTCGTGGGCGTCGAACCGCGCCGCCGCGCGATCGCGATGCCGACGCACGGCACGCCGGTCGAAGACGATCGGCGCGCTGGTCACGCCGCCGCGCGGCGCGTCTCGATCAGGCGCAGGATCTCGCTCGCCGCGGCCGGGATGTTGCTGCCCGGCCCGTAGATCGCCGAGACCCCGGCCTTGATCAAGCCGTCGTAGTCGTGCGGCGGGATGACGCCGCCGCACACCACCAGGATGTCGCCGCGCCCGAGCTTGCGCAGCGCCTGGATCAGCCCCGGCACCAGGGTCATGTGGCCGGCCGCCTGGGACGACACGCCGACGACGTGGACGTCGTTCTCGATCGCCTGGCGCGCCGCCTCCTCCGGGGTCTGGAACAGCGGGCCGATGTCGACGTCGAAGCCGATGTCGGCGAACGCGGTGGCGATCACCTTGGCGCCGCGGTCGTGGCCGTCCTGGCCGAGCTTGACGACCAGGATGCGCGGCCGCCGGCCCTCCGCGCGCGCGAACGCGTCGACCTCGCCCTGGATCTGCTTGAAGCCGGCGTCGCCCTCGTAGGCCGAGCCGTAGACCCCCGCGACGCTGCGGATCACCGCGCGGTGCCGGGTATAGACGGCCTCGAGCGCGTCGGAGATCTCGCCGACCGTGGCGCGCGCCCGCGTCGCGTCGATCGCGGCGGCGAGCAGGTTGCCGCGGCCGCTGCGCGCGACCTCGGTCAACCCGTCGAGCGCAGCGCGGCAG
>JACQAI010000084.1 GCA_016195115.1 Pseudomonadota bacterium | reverse complement strand
GCGCGGCAGGACGATCCAGTCCTCGGGCGACGTGGCGACGCGCACCCGGTCGCCGCTTGTGAAGCCGGCGGCCGGGCGGGTCGCGCGCAGCACCACGCCGGCGATCTCGACCAGGTACTCCTCGGCGGTGCCGAGGAACGACGCGGCGGCGATCACGCCGTCGGTCGGCCTGGGGGGATCGGCGCGCTCGATCCGCACGTGCTCCTTGCGGATGCAGGCGAGCACCGGCGCGCCGGCGGCGATGCCGTCGACCGGCGGCGTCGTGATGACCAGCCGGTCGTTGAGCACGACCTCGAAGCCCCGCGCCCCGCTGGCACGCGCGTGACCCTCGAGCACGTTGAGCCCGAAGAAGCGCGCGACGAACGCGCTCGCCGGCCGGCGGAACACCTCGCGCGCCGGTCCGGCGGTCTCGATGCGGCCCTGGTTCATCAGCACCACCGTGTCGGCCAGGCCGAACGCCTCGGCCTGGTCGTGGGTGACGTAGATCGCCGTGAAGCCGAGGCGCTGCTGCAGCAATCTCAATTCGAGGCGCATCTGCTCGCGCAGCTGGGCATCGAGGTTGGACAAGGCTTCGTCGAAGAGCACCAGGCGCGGCTCGTGGACCAGCGCGCGCGCCAGCGCGACGCGCTGCTGCTGGCCGCCGCTGACCAGGGTCGCGGGGCGGTTCTCGAAGCCTGCGAGGCCGACCGTCTCGAGCATGCGGCGCGCCCGCGCGACGCGCTCGCCGGCCGGCACGCCCCGCACCTTCAAGGGGAACGCGACGTTCTCCGCCACGGTCATGTGCGGCCACACGGCATAGGACTGGAACACGATCCCAAGCTCGCGCCTCTCCGGCGCCAGATCGACCCGCCGTGTGGCGTCGAACATCGGTCGGCCGGCGATCTCGATGGTGCCGCCGTCCGGCGTCTCGAGCCCGGCGATGCAGCGCAGGATGGTGGTCTTGCCGCAGCCGCTCGGGCCTAGCAGCGCCAGGGTACGGCCGCGTTCGACCTCGAACGACACGCCGTCGACCGCCGCGACGTCGCCGAACCGCTTGGTCAGGCCTGCGATGCGGATGAAGTGAGCGGTCGAAGCCCCCTCGGCTTCCTCGACGGGCGGTGACGCCGCGGCAGGGCGCGCAGCGCCCGCGAGTGGTGAAGAACGTTCTTCGTCGCGGGCCATGTCAGTTCTGCACGATCGAGGTTCGGGTCAACCGGAAGATGGTGAATGCGATCACGAGCAGCACGAGCTGGATGACCGCGAGCGCCGCGACGTAACCCGAGCTGCGCTCGCTGAGGATCACGAGCGCGACCGAGATCGTCTCGGTGCCCTGGGCGTAGAGCAGGATGGTCGCGCCGAGCTCGCGGACGAAGATGACGAACAGCATCAGCCAGGCCGCGACGATCGCAGGACGCAGCAAGGGCAGCACGATCAGCCGCATGGTCTGCAGCCACGAGGCGCCGCTGGCGCGCGCGCTCTGCTCGAGCTCGGGGTTGAGCGCCAGGAACATTGCCGAGATCGTGCGCGTGGCGAACGGGAAGAAGCGCGCGATGTAGGCGATCAGGATGATGGTCAAGGTCGAGTAGAGCGGCGTGCGCACGGCGAGGATCAGGAAGCCGAGGCCGAGGATGATGCCCGGGATGCCGAGCGGCAGCGCCAGCAGCGCGTCGACCAGCGCGCGCCGCCGGGTTGGCCCCCGCGTCAGGTAGTAGGCCTGCAGCAGGCTGAGGGCGACGCCGAGCGTGGCGCCGACGAAGGCCAGGATCAGGCTGTTGGTGATCGCCTGCTGGGTCAGGTCGTAGCGCGTCAGCACGTAGTCGAAGTTCGCGATGCTGGCGTTCTCGGGGTTGAAGCGCCCGGTCCACAGGCGCGACAGCGACACCATGACGAGCGCGATCATGGGCAGTACGACGCCGCAACCGACGTAGAGGATCTCGAGCGCCCACGCCGCGAGCTTGCCGCGCAGCTTGAGGCGGATCTGCCGTGGCCGATAGCCCTTGCCCGTGACGGTGTCGAAGCGGCGCCGGCGGATGTGCCGGTGCTGCAGCAGGGTCAAGAGGATGGTCACCACCAGCACCGTCATGCCGAACGCGGCGGCGCGGCCGAGATCGGAGGGATATTGAACCAGTGAAAAGATCTCGGTTGGCATCATGCGGATGCCGCGCGGCGAGGCCAGCGCCAGCGGCACGTCGAACAGCCCGGCGCTGGTCACGAACACGATCAGCCCGGCCGATAGCATGGCCGGGGCGACCAAGGGCAGGGTGATCTGGCGCAAGGTCGTCCAGAACGACGCGCCGTGGACGCGCGCGGCATCCTCGAAGGCGGCATCCATCTGGCGCAGCGGCGCGATCACGAACAGGTAGACGTAGGGCGTGTAGAACAGGGTCAGGACCCAGACGACGCCGCCCAGGCTGAAGATGTTGATAAAATCCAGGGATACGCCAAACCAGACTCGCGCCGCCCACTGGATCAGTCCGCTGTTCGGCGCCATCAGGTAGATCCAGCTGATCGCGCCGACATAGGGCGACAGGAAGAACGGCACCAGGTTGAGGGTCTCGAGCCAGCTGCGCCCGGCGAGATCGGTGCGCGCGACCACCCAGGCGAGGCTGAAGCCGAGCACCAGGCTGCACGCGGTGGTCGCGGCGCCGGCGATGATGGTGTTGAAGGCGGCGCGATAAAAGCGCGGGTCGGCGAACAGCCCGGCGAAATTCGCCGCCGACAGCGCCACGCCGTCCGGCCCCCACTCGAGCAGGCTGCGGATCGCGGTGGCCAGGAACGGCCCGACGATCAGCAGCAGCCCGACCAGGACGCCGGTCGCCGGCAGCATGATCTGCAGCCCTCGACCGCGCTGGGCGCTGTCCACCTGACCGTCCCCTCCCGGCGGCTTGGGCGCGGGCCCGATTGCCCACGCGTCTTGCCCACGCCTCTTGTTATCCGCGGCGATCCTACGCAGACTCCGGGTTCGGGGCCAAGCCGGCGCGGGTGCGCTCGGGATCTCGCGGCCTCGATGGGTTGCCCCCCGGTCGGGGGTGGGAGGACGGATGCAGTTCGGCCTATTCGGCGCCGCCCAGGCGCAACGCGGCGGCGCTCCGGACGTCGACAGCGCCGCCGGCTTCAAGGACTACATCGAGTACGTCATCGAGGCCGAGGCGCTCGGCTATCAGAGCGTGTTCGTGGTCGAGCACCATTTCACCGGGTTCGGCCAGGTCTCGGCGACGCTCAACTTCCTGACCTGGATCGGCGCGCGCACCCGCACCTTGCGCCTCGGCACCGCCGTGATGGTGCTGCCCTGGCACAACCCGGTCTTGCTTGCCGAGCAAGCGGCCACGGTCGATCTGCTGTCGGGCGGCCGGCTCGATTTCGGCATCGGCAAGGGCTACCGCCACAACGAGTTCGTCGGTTTCAAGGTGCCGATGGAGGAGGCCGGGCCGCGCTTCGAGGAGGCGATCGACATCATCACCCAGGCGTGGACCTCGAACGAGCGCTTCTCGTTCCAGGGCAAGTACTGGCAATTCGACGACATCGTGGTCGAGCCGCCGACCGCGCAGAAGCCGCACCCGCCGTTCTGGCAGGGCGCCGGCCATCCGGATTCGATCCGCAAGGTGGCGGCGCGCGGCCACAACCTGCTGCTCGACCAGTTTGCCTCGCTCGAGGAGACCGGCAAGCGCTTCCAGACCTACCGGGATGCCATGGCGGAAAACGGCTTCGCCTTCCATCCCAGCATGGTCGGCGCCGCGCGCGCCTTCTTCGTCACCCGCACCCAGGACGAGAAGGAGGCCGCGGTCGACCGCCGCATCGCCGCGCAGCGCCGCCTGCACGCGATCTCGCAGCGGCCCGACGGCAACAACAAGGCAAGCATCATGGCGTATTCCGACACGCGCGATGCGAGCGAGGAGAGCGCGATGTACGGCACGCCCGACGAGATCGCCGCCAAGCTCGAGACCTTGCGGAGCATGGGCATCGAGTACGTGCTGCTCAACGGCGGCGGCACCTCGCGCGACAACCTGCGGCGCTTCGCCAAAGAGATCATGCCGGCCTTCCGCACCGAGCCGGAAAGGGCCGCGGGTTAAAGCTCCGGCGGCGGGTAGTACGGGCGGTCGCCGAGCGCCTTGACGCGCTCCCAGAACGCCGGGCCGCTGGCGTTGCCGACCGCGACCAGATCGGCTGCTTGGCGCCACATGTTCCACGAGTCGGGATGCAGCCGGCTGGCCTCGGCGAGATGGCGGTCGGCCTCTTGCTCTTTGCCGTGGCGTCGTAGCCAGACGCCGAGCCGGAAGTGCGCGTGCGCCTCGGCGATCTGCGGGGTGATGTGGGGTAGCTTGGCCGCCGCGGTCTTGGGCTCGAGCGCGTAGCGGCCGCTCACCGCCCATTGCTTGACGGCATCGAGATAGGCGGCCCGCGCGGCGGCCCGCGCCGCTTGGTCCTCTGGTGGCAGGGTGCGCGTCGACAGGTCCATGCGCCGGAAGTGATCGGTTGAACCCGCCGTCTCGGGCGGCCGCACGATGCGGCCGCTTTCGTCGATCCACACGCTCTGCGGCACGTTGACCATGCCGTAGAGATCGGCGACGCGGTGGTCGGGGTCGATCAGGCACCAGTACGCGGCCTTGGCCTGCTCGATCCATTGGCGGGCGTGCTCGCCACCGCGGCTTTCCTCGGCCACCGCGACGACCATGAAGTTCTTGTCCTTGAGCTCGTCGTAGAGGGCCTGCCACACGGACAGGTCAAAGCGGCAGCCTCACCAACTGGCCCAGGTCGCGAGGAACACCTTCTTGCCGCGCAGCGCCGACAAGCGGTGCGGCGCGCCGGCGAGATCCGGCAGGGTGAAGTCGGGCGCGGTCAGCCCGGCCAGCGTGTCGCGGCGCGCATCGGCGGCGGTACCGAGCACCCAGGTCTCGCGCGTATCGTCGCTCAGCACCGGAGCGCCCATCGCGCGCCAGAACGAAGCGACGTCGACCTCTCCGGCGCGCATCGCGCTAGCCGGCAGCGGTACGCATAGATCCGCCTTGCACATGCCTTCGGGCTTCAAGGTCCAGCCGGTGATGCGCTCGGCGTCGGCGGTGGCGGGCGATGATGGCGCGCCGCCGCGACGCCGGCAAGCGACGTGCTAGGATCGGACCATGGCTGCCGAGCCCGTCATCCTCGACTGCGATCCCGGCTTCGACGATGCCGTCGCGATCCTGCTCGCGCTCGCCTGTCCCGAGGCGGTCGATCTCGTCGCGATCACGACGGTGGCGGGCAATGTCGGGGTCGCCCAGACGGCGCGCAATGCCGCCGCGGTCGTGGCGCTTGCCTGCACGGCGACGCCGGTCTATGCCGGCTGCCCGCGACCGCTGGTGCGCGCGCCGCACGATGCCGCCGACATCCACGGCGCCGACGGCATGGCGGGCGCGGTGTTGCCCGCAGCGACGCGCCCGATCGAGGCCGAGCACGCCGTCGACCTTCTGCGCCGGCGCCTGCGCGCGGCGCCGCCGGCCTCGATCACGGTGTGCGCGGTGGCGCCGCTGACCAACCTCGCCGCCGCCGTGGTCCAGGAACCCGCGGTCGTCCGGGCGGTGCGCCGGCTGGTGTTGAT
>JACQAI010000083.1 GCA_016195115.1 Pseudomonadota bacterium | reverse complement strand
GGGCCGGACATCATCACGGCCAACAACAACTGGCCGCATCTCTACGCCGAGAGCATCGTCGACGTGACCGACATCGCCGAGGCGCTCGCCAGCGCCCAGGGCGGCTTCTACGACGAGATGGTCCAGGTCGCGAAGGTCGGCGGTCGCTGGCTGGGCGTGCCGTGGACGATCGTCGGTGGCCTGATCGCCTATCGCAAGTCGTGGCTCGAGGAGGCCGGCGCTGCCAAATTCCCGACCACCTGGGATGAGTACCGCACGGTCGGCAAGAAGCTGAAGGCCGCCGGCCATCCGATCGGCCAAACACTCGGCCACACGTTCGGCGACGCGCCGACCTTCGCCTATCCCTACCTGTGGTCGTGGGGCGGCAAGGAGGTCACGCCCGACGGCAAGACCGTCGTGCTCAACAGCAAGGAGACCGTCGAGTCGGTCAAGTTCCTGGTCGGATTCTGGAAAGAGGCGCACGACGAGGGCGCGCTCGCCTGGGACGACACCAACAACAACCGCGCCTTCCTGTCGGGCACGATCGCGGCGACGCTCAACGGCGCGTCGATCTACATCGAGTCGCTGCGCAAGCCCGACAGCTACCAGACCGAGAAGGGCAAGCCGATGAAGGACGACATCCTTCACGCGGCGCTGCCGAGCGGTCCGGCCGGGCAGTTCAGCTACCACGCCCCATTCACCAACATGCTGATGAAGTATTCCAAGAACCAGGACGCGGCGAAGAAGTTCCTCGCCTGGGTCGGCATGAGCAAGGCGTTCGAGGACTGGTGGATTTCCCAGAAGGGCTTCTCGATCGGCGCCACCAAGGGCTGGAAGAAGCACAAGGTGTGGGATCAGGATCCCGTGATGCTGCCGTTCCGCGACGCCGCCGATCAAGCCAAGTTCCCGGGCTATCCAGGGCCGGCGAGCGCCAAGGCCGCCGAGGTGGTGTCGAAGTACATCATCGTCGACATGTACGCCAAGGCGGTGCAGGGCATGGCGGCCGAAGAGGCCGTCAAGTGGGCTCACGCCGAGCTCGCCAAGGTCTACGTCTAGACCCTCACCCGGCTCGCCGGGTGGCTCGCCACCCTCTCCCGCAATGCGTCGCAATGCGGGAGAGGGAAGGGGCCCACGCGGCGTACGCCGCGTGGGAAGGGTGAGGGAGGGAAGGAAGGGGCCCGCGCTAGTTGCGCTTCGCCGCGGTCTGTGCGCGCAGCTTGTTGATGCGGTCGGGCCGGTCGAGCCCGATGCCGATCAGGTGACCGAACAGCTCGGCGAGCCGGGCGCGGTCGGCGTCGGGCAGCGGCGGCTTCAGCAGCGAGGCGAGATTGGTCTCGAGATGGGCCGGATCGCCGGTGCCGAACAGCACGACGTCGACCCCGGGCTCGTGGCGCGCGGTGCGGTAGGCGGCGTCCTGCAGGCTGGCGGCACCGCCCGGATGGATCAGGAAGTCGAGCGGTGCTGCGGCCTCGGCGAGCCAAGTCGGCACCGCACCCTCGGCCGCGAGCGCCGCCACGGTCTCGGTGAGCAGCTGGGGTTGCGAGAAGATCTTGGATGCCGAGGAAGCGCAGCTTGCCCTTGGCCTTCTCCTTGAGCAGCACCGGCACGATCGCGGTCAGCGCGCGGTCATAGTCGGCCGGCGGCACGCCGTGCAGCTGGAACACGTCGATGTGATCGGTGCCGAGCTCCCGCAGCGACTTGTCCAGGCTGTCGACCACGGCTTTGGCGGCGCCGTCGCCGCCCGGCATGTGTGCCTTGGTGCAGATCACGACCTGGTCGCGCGCCACGCTCTTGATCGCGCGGCCGACCACCGCCTCGGTGCCGTAGGCCGCCGCGGTATCGAACAGGTTGACGCCGAGCTCGAGCGCGCGTCGCACGATCGATTCAGCGTTGGCTTCCGATTTGCCGGTTCCCAGGCCGAGTCGCGAAAATCCGCCGCAGCCGAGCCCGGCGACGCCGACCCGCAGGCCGGTCCGGCCCAATGTTGTGTAATCCATGTCGATCAATCCGATGCGCTGTTGTGTCGCCGTCCGCCATCGTCAACGCCGGTCCCGGCGATCCGCTCCGGCGGGAAGTGTGCGGTCACCACCGTCCCGCCCTGCGGCGCGCTCGAGATCTCGAGCGTGCCGTCGTGCAGCTCGACCAGCCGCTTGGTCAGCGGCAGCCCGAGGCCGATGCCGCCGTACTTGCGGGCGAGCCGGCTGTCGGCTTGGCCGAACGGCGTGAGGACGATCTGCATCTGCTCCGGGTGATGCCGATACCGGTATCGGCGATGCGAAAGGCGAGGCCGCCGCCGCGCTCGCGCGCGACCGTGAGGCTGACCTTGCCGCCGCTGGGGGTGAACTTGAATGCGTTGGACAAGAGGTTGATCAGGATCTGGCGCAGCTTCGGGGCATCGCCGCGCACCGCCGGCAACGCGTCCTCGACCGCGACGGAATACTCGATCCCGGCCTTGCGCGCCATGTCCGCGACGATGCTGGTCGACAGCGCGACCACCGGCGCGATCTCAACCGTTTCCTCGGCCAGCACCAGGCGGTCCGACTCCGCCTTGGAGAGGTCGAGCACGTCGTTGATGATCGCCAACAGGTGCATACCGCTCT
>JACQAI010000082.1 GCA_016195115.1 Pseudomonadota bacterium | reverse complement strand
GACCGGGGGAGCGCGACGCCATGCTGCACCACATTCCACTTCGCAACGCCCTCCATGCGGCGGTGGCCGGGCTGGGCTTGCTGTTGCTTGCGGCATCGCCATGCGCCGCCAAGTCGTGGACGAGCTTCCGGGCCGATTTTGCCTCCGCGCAGACGCCGGCCGCCGTGCTCGACTACCTGAAGCGCAATCCGCAGGCGCAGGCCGCGCCGGCGCCCCAGTTCGTGGACATCCGCACCGAGACCAGCGATGGCGTCGTCGCCGAGAGCTACACGCTGACGGGATTCGCAGGTGGCATCGGCACCCTCGAAGGCATGCGCGAGGAGCAGCCGCCGGGGACGACACTGAGCAACGCCGAAGAGTTGTCGATGACGCTGACGTTCGGCGGGCTCGTGCTGGTCTCGATGCAGAACAAGACGACCGGCGAGGCGGTTTTCCTGCGCCGCATCGAGCTCGGCGGCAACCTGTTTCCGGCCGCCAAGGGGCACACGGGCACCATGAAGTACGAGCGCGTGCACTTGAAGGCCAACCAGGTCATCGAGGAGATTCGCGACTGCACGCTGGCGTGGACCGGCCAGGACGGCGACGACCATGCGCTGGTATCGCATTGCACCGGCGTCACGCGCATCAGCGGCCCGAAGCCGAACGGCAGCGTGCTGACGCTCGAGGGACCATACGATGCGACATCGTCGATGGTGTTGCACGGCGATCTCGGATGGATCTTCGACGCCAACACCCGGGTGCTCGACGTCAAGCACGCCGGGGACTAGCCCCTGCGGTCGGTGACTTTGATCTGTATCAAGGACCGGATTTCCGGTGGAGGCTTCCCTAAGTCCCTAATCGTAGGAGGTCAGTCATGAGCAAGTGCCAGGAATCGTCGCTGTTCCCTTTTAATTTCGACTCGCTGCAGACCCTGTCAACTTGCTCGACCCGTGGCTCAAAGCCCAAGCCGACATGGTCACGACGATGAAGCGCGTGACCGACCACTGGTTCGAGCGGCGTGCGGCTGATTGCGCCCTGTTCCAAGAGGCCACCGGACACTTGGCGACATGCAAAAGCGGGAACGATCTTCTCGAAGCGCAGCAGCAGTACGCCTCTATATTGGCCGAGCGGGTTGCCGCGGATCTCGCGGGGCTGCGGGGCGATATGCTGTCGCTCGGCGAGTCTGTCGGCAGCGCGTTGGGCACCGTCGGTCTGACAGGTCCTCAGCGTGTTGACGTAGCCAAGGCCGCCGCCGAATGAGCGGCACCTGGTCCGATTCCCGCTCGCGCGTCGAGGCGGCTTGACCGGGGGGCGACGACGAGGGAGCGCCATGCGTGACGTGGAGGACGATGTTGTCGCGCAGTTCGACGTCCGGCTACGCCGGTGCCTCGACGCGGCCGGCGTGCCGATCAGCGCTCTGCCGGGATTCGCCGAGGATGTACGCGAGCTGGTTGCCCTCTATCGAGGGATGGTGCGCACGCGCCAGTTCGACGCGAAGGCGATCGCGCTGCAGCGGACCGGACGACTCGGCACCTACGCCTCTTCGTTGGGCCAGGAGGCCGTCGCGGTCGGCGCCGCGAGCGCGATGCAGCCCGACGATGTGCTTCTGCCCAGCTTTCGCGAGCACGGCGCGCAACTCTGGCGCGGCGTGTCGATGCTCGAATTGCTGCTCTATTGGGGTGGTGACGAGCGCGGCAGCCGATTTCATGAGACAAGGCAAGACTTTCCCGTGTGCGTGCCGGTTGGGAGCCATGCTCCGCACGCAGCAGGCGTGGCGCTGGCGCTGAAGCTGCGCGGCGAGGGCCGCGCCGCCCTGTGCATCTACGGCGACGGTGCGACTTCGAAGGGCGACGTGGACGAGGCCTTGAACGTCGCGGGCGTGTGGCTGCTGCCGGCGGTGTTCCTGATCAGCAACAATCAATGGGCGATCTCGGTGCCGCGCGCGCGTCAGAGCGCAGCCGAAACCCTGGCTCAGAAGGGGATCGCCGCGGGGCTGCCCTGCATCCAGGTCGACGGCAACGATGTGATCGCGATGCGCGACACGGTCGGACGCGCGCTCCAGCGGGCTCGCGCCGGCGCCGGCGCAAGCGTCGTGGAGGCGCTGACCTACCGGCTGGGCGACCACACCACGGCCGATGACGCCAGCCGCTACCGGAAGGATGCCGAGGTCAGCCCGCATTGGGCCGAGGAGCCGATTGCACGCCTGCGTGCGTATCTGGCGAAAGTTGGCGCCTGGCACAGGGAGGACGAAGAGCGGCTCCTGATCGAGATCGGCGCGGAGGTCGAAACTGCCGCTTCAGTCTATCTCGCGACGCCGCCGCAGCCAGTCGAGTCTATGTTCGACTTCACCTACGCGGCCCTGCCCGCGGCCTTGATCGAGCAACGTAGCGCGGCTGTGAGTGAGGCCGGCACGCCCGAGGCTCGCCATGGCTGAGATCAACCTCGTCCAGGCGATCAATCTCGCGCTCGCGCACGCCATGACCGACGATCCGTCGGTGCTGGTGCTGGGTGAGGATGTCGGACTGGATGGTGGTGTGTTTCGCGCCACAGACGGCCTGTTCGCGCGCTTCGGAGCGCAACGCGTGTTCGACACGCCGCTGTCGGAGGCACTGATTGCCGGTATGTCGATCGGCCTGGCGGCGCAGGGCTTTCGTCCGGTCGCCGAAATCCAGTTCACCGGCTTCGTCTACCCGACCATCGACCAGATGGCCAATCACGCTTCGCGGCTGCGCACGCGCACGCGAGGGCGGCTGACCTGTCCGATGGTGCTGCGATCCCCGTGCGGGGGCGGCATCCACGCACCTGAGCATCATTCCGAGAGCCCAGAGGCGATGTTCGCGCACATTCCCGGACTGCGCGTCGTTATTCCGTCGTCTCCGGCGCGGGCCTACGGCCTGCTCCTGGCTGCGATCCGCGATCCCGATCCCGTGGTGTTCCTCGAACCGAGCCGCCTTTACCGCGCGACCCACGAGACGGTTGCCGACGACGGCGAGGCGCTCCCGCTCGATCGCAGTTTCGTACTCCGCGAGGGCGGGGACGTCACCCTGATCGCGTGGGGCGCGATGGTTCAGGAGGCATTGGCGGCCGCAGAAGAGCTGGAGGCATCGGGCATCGACGCCGAGGTGATCGACGTCGCCACGCTCAAGCCGCTGGACACCGCGACCATCTTGGCCTCGGTGTGCAGGACCGGCCGCTGCGTGATCGCGCATGAGGCGCCGCTCACGGGTGGGTTCGGCGGCGAGATCGCCGCGCGTATCGTCGAGCGCGGTCTGGTGTCGTTGCTCGCGCCTGTTGAACGCGTGGCCGGCTATGACACTGTGATGCCGTTGCCGCGGCTGGAGCAGTACTATCTGCCCAACGCTACGCGCATCGTCGCGGCGGCGCGTCGCGCGCGAGCCTACGCATGACGGTGTTCACGCTCCCCGACCTCGGTGAAGGTCTCAAGGACGCCGAGATCGTCACCTGGCATGTCGCCGTTGGGGATCACGTCGTCGCGGACCAGCCGTTGGTCTCGGTCGAGACTGACAAGGCCGTGGTCGAGGTTCCGTCGCCGCAGGCCGGACGTATCGCCCGTCTGTGCGCCGCGCTCCACGACCATGTCGCGGTTGGTGCGCCGCTGGTCGAGTTTGCGGAGGGCACGCACGCCGATGCCGGCACCGTGGTCGGCGAGCTCGCTGGTGCGGCTCCGAGGCCGCCGACCGAGGAATCCGGGGCGATACCGTTGAGACGCCCAGGAGTCCGGGCGGCACCTGCCGCACGGGCCTTGGCCGCGCAGGCGGCGGTCGATCTCGCAACGGTCGAGCCGTCGGGCCCCGACGGCACGATCACGCGCGCCGATGTCGAGCGGGTTGCCGCCGCTGGTCCCGGTGGCGATGCCGTGCAGCCCCTCAGGGGCACCCGCCGTAGCATGGCGGCCAACATGGCGCGCGCCGGGGCGGCCGTCGTGCCCGCGAGCGTGGTCGACGAGGCCGACGTCGGCGACTGGCGCAGCGACGAAGCCGTCACGGTGCGCTTGATCCGGGCGGTCGTCGCGGGCTGCGTCGCCGCACCGGCGCTCAACGCCTGGTTCAATGGTGCGGCGATGACCCGGCGACTGCATGACCGGATCGATCTCGGCCTGGCCGTCGACAGCGAGGATGGCCTATTCGTGCCAGTGCTGCGCGACGTCGGCCGCCGGGATGCCGCCGGCTTGCATCAAGCGGTCGAGGCGGCGAAGGCGGCGGTGTGCACGCGCAGCCTGGCGCCGGAGGATTTGCGCGGCCAGACCATTACTTTGTCGAACTTCGGAACCCTGGCCGGGCGCTTCGCGGCGTTGACCGTGATGCCGCCGCAGGTCGCGATCCTCGGTGCCGGCCGCATCGCCTGGCGTGCCACGGTCAAGGACGGTCGGGTCGAGCCGCGCCGAATGCTGCCGCTGTCGCTGACCTTCGATCACCGGGTGGTCACGGGCGGCGAGGCGGCGCGCTTTCTCGCGGCGGTTCTCGCGAGCCTCCAGAACGCAGAATAGCCGGAGGCCGCAACGATGCCGGATCCCTTCGACCTCGGCGACGCGCTCGGCCCGTACAAGATCGTGCACATCCAGCGGCCGAGCGTCGGGTTGCGCGCGGTCGTGGCGGTCGACAACGTCGCATGCGGCCCTGCCATCGGCGGCATCCGAATGGCGCCGGACGTCAGCGCGGAGGAGGCCTTCCGCCTGGCGCGCGCCATGACTTTCAAGAACGCCGCAGCGGGATTGCCGCATGGCGGCGGCAAGTCGGTGATCTATGGCGATCCGCGGATGCCGCGCGACGACAAGGAGCGCGTGATCCGCGCGTTCGCGACCACGATAGCGGACCTCACCGACTACATCCCCGGGCCCGACATGGGCACCGACGAAACCTGCATGGGCTGGATCAAGGATGAGATCGGTCGGGTAGTAGGGCTGCCGCGCGTGCTCGGCGGCATCCCGCTTGATCAGATCGGTGCGACCGGGTTCGGCTTGGTGGGCGCCTGCGAGGTCGCTGCGGAATTCATCGCGCTGCCACTCAAGGGCGCCCGCGTCGTCGTCCAGGGATTCGGCGCGGTCGGCAGGCACGCCGCCGGGTTCCTTGCCCAGCGCGGTGCGATCCTGGTCGGCGCCAGCGACTCGCGGGGCACAGTGAGCGATCCCGATGGGCTCGACCTCGAACGGCTCGCGGCGCTGAAGGCGTCGGGCGGCAGCGTGCTCGATCACCCGCGCGGCCGGAAGCTCAGTTCTGACGCGGTCACCGACATCGCTTGCGAGATCTGGATCCCGGCCGCCCGCCCGGACGTGATCAATGCCGGCAATGTCGGCCGGCTGCGGACTCGGATGATGGCGCAGGGCGCCAACATTCCGTGCACGCCGGAAGCCGAGTAGGTCCTGCACGCCAACGGCGTCCTGGTCATCCCTGACTTCATCGCCAACGCCGGCGGCGTGATCTGTGCCGCGGTCGAGTACCAAGGCGGCAGCGAGGCTCAGGCGCTGGCGACGATCGACGAGAAGATCAAGGCCAATACGCGGGAAGTGCTGGCAGGTGCCCGAGAGTCCGCCGCGCCGCCGCGTCAGGCCGCCGTGGCGCTGGCGGAGCGACGGATACGGGCCGCCTCGCAGCTCAGGCGCTGGCGCTGAGCGAGACGTGCGGCCGCCTCGACGGCGTGTCCCCGGCGGGCTTGACTTGGATCAAGGTGGGCAGCGCCCCGGTGGCCTATTCGATGACGTAAGTGGCCGGCCGGGCGAGGAGATGATCATGCAGGCACGCGACGTGATGACGGTTCCGGTCCACACGGTGGGACCCGACTGCCCCGTTGAGAAGATCGCTCGAATGCTGCTCGAGAAGCAGATCAGCGCGGTCCCCGTGGTCGACGGCGAGGACCACGTTCTTGGCATCGTGAGCGAAGGCGATCTATTCCGCCGTGCCGACCTTGGCACCGAGCGGAAGCGCTCGTGGTGGCTGCTGCAATTTCTCGATCAGGAGCGTGTCGCGGCCGACTTCGTCAAGGCACGCGGTCGTCACGCTGAAGATGTCATGACGCGGCAGGTCGTCACGGTCGTCGAGGACACTCCGGTCACGAAGATCGCCGAGCTTCTGGAGGTAAACAGCATCAAGCGTGTGCCTGTGCTGCGCGACGGGCGCGTAGTCGGCATCGTGAGCCGTTCCAGCCTCTTGCGCGCGCTTGCGGCGTGGCGGTCCGAGGCACTGCCGATGGTGGCGAGCGATCGCGAGATTCGCACCAAGCTTCTCGAGACCTTGCGCGGGCAGCCGTGGTTCTCGAAGAGTCGGATCGACATCTGCGTTGACCACGGCACCGTCGAGCTTTGGGGAATCGCGATGTCCAAGGCCGAGCATGAGGCCGTGCGCGCTGCGGTCACGAGCCAACCTGGCGTGGCCGGGCTGGTCGACCGGATCACCGAGTTCCCCCGATTTCCCTGGTCGGGAGCGTGACCGGGACTTTCCGGTCCAGCGGCGCGATCGCGACGAGACGGCATTTCGGACGTCGCCCGTCGATACGTGAGACGTCCCCGGAGCCTGCCCAAGGGCACGTCGACAAGGACCGCAAGGCATTGGAGCGGTGGCTCCGCCGCTTCCGGTTCTTCAAACTCCGCTCCGATGTCGGAAGCAAGCGTTGGCTGCGCCGGATCGCCGGAGTCCTGCTGCTGATCGGTGGCGTGCTTGGCTTCTTACCCATTCTGGGTTTTTGGATGTTTCCGCTGGGCGCGGTGCTGCTGGCGCTGGACGTACCGTGGCTGCGCCGGCCGGTGCGACGCTGGCTGGTGATCGGGGAGCGACGGTGGCGGCGATGGCGCCGGACGCGCTGAACCAGCCCTTGCCGCGTGCCGGCGACCCGGCTGCGGGTGAATGTCTGCGGCGCAGCCTAACGTTCTGGCCGCTGCTGTTCTACGGTCTCGGCGTAATCGTCGGCGCCGGCATCTATGTCGCGATCGGCGTCGTGATTTCACGGGCCGGGGGCGGCGCCCCGTTGTCTTTCCTACTGGCCGGCTTGATCGCCGGGCTGACTGGCTTGTGCTACGCCGAGCTCGCCAGCCGGTTTCCGCACGCCGGGGGCGCCGCGATCTACGTCGAACGGGGATTCTGCTCCGTCCGCGCCGGGCAACTCCTGGGCGCGCTCATGACTGTCGCGCTTGCGGTCTCTGCCGCCTCGATCGCGCGTGGCGCCGTCAATTATCTGGAGATGCTGCTGCCGGTCGCCACCCCAGTGCTGATCACGGCGCTGATCATCGTCTTCACCGCAGTGGCCACCTGGGGTGTTCGCGAAAGCGTCGGTCTCGCCGCGGCGATCGGTGCGATGGAGATCGGTGGGCTGGCCCTGACGGTCGCGGTCGCTCTCCTGGACACCACCACGTTCGACGTCGCCGGACTGTTGCCAACCACCTTGCGCGCTTGGCATGGCGTGGCGGCCGGCGGCTTTATCGCCTTCTTTGCATTCATCGGGTTCGAGACCCTGGCCAACCTGGCCGAGGAGGCGAAGGATGCTCGGCGCACGGTGCCCCGCGGCATGTTGAGCGCGATCGCGGCCAGCATGGTGCTGTATATCGCGGTAGCCACGGTCGCCGTGCTGGGCTATCGGTCGGAGCCGAATCCATTGGTGGCAGTATTTGCCGGCCGGGGCGCGATGGCGTTCGCCGTGCTTGGCTTCCTCGCTGTCGCCAACGGCGTCCTGATCCACATCGTGATGCTGGCGCGGTTGTTCTATGGTATGGCGCGCAGCGGTCAACTGCCGGCTGTTCTCGGCACGGTTCATCCACGCACGCGCACGCCGGTGCGTGCCACGATCTTGGTCGGGACGATCGTGCTCGCCACGGCGCTGTTGGTGCCGTTCGAGCGCTTGCTGGTACTGGCGGACGGCCTCACCCTCGCGGCCTTCGCGCTGGTCGACGTGGCGCTGTGGCGCGTCCACCGGCAAGAGCCGGCGACTGCCGGAGTTTTCGCCATCCCGCATTGGATCCCGCCGCTGGCGGCGCTGTCGGCGGTCGGGCTGATTCTGGCAGAATTGGTGGGGTGACGGCTCTTAGGTCGTTTGTGCCGAGACCCGGCGGAAGCGCACCAGGGCGCCGCCGAGAAACAGCCCACCGATCGCCGTGATCGCGACGAAGTGCGGCCAGACGATGTCGAATCCGGCGCCGCGATAGAGGATCGCGGCCGCGAACGAGACGAAATGAGTCGACGGCGACGCCTGCATGACGGTGCGGAGCAGCGCCGGCATGCTTTCGAGCGGTGTATTGCTGCCCGACAGGAGCATCATGGGGACCGCGGTCAGGATGAAGAGCAAGCCTAGCTGTGGCATCGTGCGCGCAACGGTGCCGAGAAAGATGCCGATCGCGGTGGTGAAGAACAGATAGAGCGCGACCCCACAGAGGAACAGCGGGATCGACCCCACCACCGGGACGCCAAGCAGCATGCCGACCACGACCACGAGAGAGAGCGCGACCGCTGTCGTGATGACGACCGCGTTTGCCCAGATCTTCGCCAGGGCGATCTCGAGGGGGCTTACCGGCATCACGAGAAGATGGTCCATGGTACCGTGCTCGCGCTCGCGGACCACTGCTGCGCCAGCGAGGATGATGCCCAACATCGTGACGCCGTTGATGATCGCCATCACACTGGTGAACCAGGCGGTGGTCGAATTCGGATTGAACGCGACCCGCAGCGCGAGGATCACGGGCGGCGCGGGCGTTCCGGCCGGTCGGCCGGCGACAGCCTCGGAGCGCGACACGAAGCTCATGACCTCGTCGCTTAGTATCCGCTCGATGTACCCTGCACCGATACCGGCCTGCATCATCGCCGTGGCGTCGACGATCACTTGCACGGTCGGGCGGCGCCCGGCGTGCAGGTCGCGCTCGAAATGCGGCGGTATATCGACCGCAAAGGTATATTGGGCGGTATCCATCAGCCGATCGACGTCGCGCGACGCGATGTGAACCGGCCGTCTGAAGTGCGGCGGCAGGAAAGCGGCGCTCAGGCGTCGCGACAGCGGAGAAGCATCCTCGTCGATGATCGCGATCGCCGCGTTGTGCAGCTCCTGCACGTTCCCTTGGGATTGGATGTGGACCGAGAAGGAGAACGACCAGACGACCAGCCCGAGCAGCACCCAGTCGTGCAGGAAGCTGCGCAGTTCCTTGGTCCCGAGCCAGAAGATGGCGCTCAGCCTTTGCATGTCAGCGATCCTGGGTGCGGAGCAGGGCCAGGCTGAGCAGCAGCAGGATCGGGATGAAAATGGCCAGTGCGAGCAGGCTGCCCGCGAGATCTGCGAAGCCGAGCCCCTTTGTGAAGCAGCCGACGCTGACGCGAAGATAGTAGGTCATGGGAAAGGCGTGGCCCATCAGCCACGGGCCACCGACCAGCGACGAGACCGGCGTCAGCATGCCGGAGAACTGAGTTCCCGGAACGGTGGTCAGGATCGCGGTGCCGAACAGGGCTGCGATCTGGGTGCGGGTGAACGCCGAGACCAGCATGCCGTAGCCGGTCGAGGTCGCGACATAGAGCAGCGTGGCGAGCGCGAGCGTCGGCAGGCTGCCTTTGAGCGGGACCTGGAAGCCGAAGCGCGCCACGAGGTACATGGCCGCGAAGCTCGCCATCGCGAGCGCGATGTAGGGCAGCTGTTTGCCGATCAGGAACTCCAGCCGGGTAGCCGGGGTGACGTAGAGATTGGTGATCGAGCCGAGCTCCTTCTCGCGCACGATGGCCAGCGCCATCAGGATGCCGGGAATCAGCACCAGCAGCAGCGCTATGGTGCTCGGCACCATGGCGTTGACGCTTTCGAACGACTGGTTGTAGCGGAACCGGGTTTCGATCGCCGCCGGCGCTGGCGTGGACGGTGCGGCGGCGCTCAAGGCGAGTTCGGACAGGTATTTCTGATGGATACCCTGCATGTAGCCGCGAATCGTCTCGCCGCGAAACGGCATGGCACCGTCGATCCACGCGCCCACCTCGGTCGGGATGCCGCGTTTGACGTCGCGACCGAAGCCGGGCGGCAGCTCGAGCGCTAGGCGCAAGGAACCCTGCATCAGGCGCGCCTCGAGCTCGGCGTAGTCAGTCGCGGGCGCTTGCTCGACAAAATAGCTCGATCCTCGCAGCTGCTCGAGATAGGCGCGGCTCTCCGGAGTGCGATCGCGATCGAGTGCTGCGAACGACAGGTTGTCGACGTCTGTCGAGATGCCGGCGCCGAACAGGATCATGAGAAAAACGCTGCCGAGCAGGGCGAAGCCCAGCCGGATCGGATCGCGCAACGCCTCAAGAGCCTCGCGGATCGTGAAGGCGAGCAGGCGGCGCGAGCTGAACGATGACGAGGGGGCTCGCGCCGCGACGCGCGGCCCGGGCGGCCTCGGCTTCGGCATGGCTGCGGCCGGCGCGGGCTGCCCCTCCGATCGACGCTGCAAATAGCCGATGAAGGCATCCTCGAGCGTGGCGGCGCCGCGCGCTTCGATGAGGGCGGCGGGCGTGCCGGTCGCGAGCACGCGTCCCGTATCCATCAACGCCAGCCGATCGCAGCGCGCCGCCTCGTTCATGAAGTGCGTGGAGACGAAGATCGTCACGCATTGCCGGCGCGAAAGGTCGATGAGAAGTGCCCAGAATCGGTCGCGTGCCAGCGGGTCGACCCCCGAGGTCGGCTCGTCGAGGATCAGGATCTCGGGTTCATGGACGACCGCGACGGCGAGCGACAGGCGCTGCCGAATGCCCAAAGGCAGGTTGCCGCTGTTGTGATCGAGATAGCTGTCGAGCCCGAACTGAGCGACCAGGCTCGCGATCCGCGCCGCGGCGTGCGCTGGCGCCAGGTGAAACAGCCGCGCGTGAAGCTCCAGGTTCTGGCGCACCGTCAGTTCGCTGTAGAGCGAAAAGGATTGCGACATGTACCCGACCCGCCGCCGCGCCGCGGTGTCGCCCGCCGCGACCGGTCGGCCGAGCACGAGGGCGTTGCCGGCGCTCGCCGGCAAGAGGCCGGTGAGCATCTTCATGGTCGTCGTCTTGCCGCAGCCGTTGGAGCCGACGAAGCCGAATATCTCGCCGCGCTCGATCGTGAAGTTGACCCGGTCGACCGCGACGAAGCTGCCGAAGCGCCGCGCCAGATCGTGCGCCACGACGACCGGATCGCCGGTGCCGCTGCGGCGCGACACCGGTGCGAAGGGCAGCCGTCCCTCGCGGCGTGCCGGCGGCAACAACGCGACGAACGCTGGCTCGAGCGCCGTAGTGCCGGTCGTGCGCATCAGATCGGCGGGCGAGCCGGTCGCGAGCACGCGGCCGCCATCCATTGCGACCAGCCAGTCGAAGCGCTCGGCCTCCTCCATGTAGGCGGTCGCGACCACGACGCTCATGCCCGTACGGCGCGTCCGGAGGCGCTGGATCAGGTCCCAGAACTGGCGCCGCGATAGCGGATCGACCCCGGTGGTCGGCTCGTCGAGGATCAGCAGTTCAGGGTCGTGGATGAGGGCACAGCACAGGCCAAGCTTCTGGCGCATGCCGCCCGAGAGCTTTTTGGCCGGCCGGTCGGCGAACGCGGCAAGGCCCGTGCTGTCGAGCAGCTCGCCGATCCGGTAGGTGCGTTCGGTACGCTCCTGGCCGAACAGGCGCGCGAAGAAGGCGATGTTCTCG
>JACQAI010000081.1 GCA_016195115.1 Pseudomonadota bacterium | reverse complement strand
GCCGGGCTCCCAGCACGCCACCGTGACGTCGCCCTCGCCGACGACGCCGAGGATCTTCTCGACGTGCTTCTTGGCATCGAATGCCTGCTCGGCCTTGAGGCTGAAGACCTGCATCGCTGACCTCGCTGCTCAGACGTCGAAAAAGGCGAAGGCACGGACCTCGATGCTCTCGCGCGGCGGCGCGTCGGGTGCCGAGGTCGGATCCTCGAACGCGGCGTGCAGCGAGAACCGCGCCCGGCCGTCCCTCATCGAGTCGTAGCACTTGATCACGATCGCCTCGCCGCGCGCCATCTCGGGCACGTAGTACCAGCGGTGGGCGGGATTGAACACGCCCTGGTAGATCTCGCCGACGCGGTCCTCGTAGACGAGATCGCAGATCGCCAGATCGGCCGGCGCGATGCTGCTCGAGTCGACCAGCCCGAGCGGCCACATGCCCACGGGGCCGCGGATCGGCCGCCAGACATTGTACTCGGCGAACCGCCGCTGCAGCCGTGTCTCGGCCTCGGCGGCCGGCAGCAGGTCGCGCACGCGCTGCGGTCCGGATTTCTCGGTGTAATCGTTGTGCACCGTCGGTACCGGCGCACGCAGGCCGCGCTCGACCGCGCGGTCGGCGACCCGGATGGTGTGATCGAACACCACGACCTTGGCAGCCCCGGTGGTCGCCTTGATGAGCTGCTCGACCTCGCCGAAATAGACCGCAATGAGCTCGGCCTCGTCGTAGAAGTCGTGCACCGTGGTGTCGCGGTCGACCAGGATGAAGCCCTCGCGATCGAGCGACAGCGCGCGCCGCCGGGCGTCATGGATGCGCACCGCGAAGCGGCCGTAGTTGCCCTCGCGGCGCGGCACGCCGGTGCCCTGCGGCGGGTTGTAGGTCACCGGCTTGACCGACAGGTCGGCGAGATAGGTCACCGGGGCTTCGACCCAACGGCCCGCCGGCGCCTGACGCGTGGCGGCCGACGGCTCGCGGACGGTTTGATGCGACATGACGGCTCTCGGCGCCTGGTTCGATTCCGGGGTCAACTATGACGGGTCGTGCCGCCGGTTCAAGGCGCTCGTTGGCGACCGGCCCAGAACGCCGAAGGGCGGCGCCGAGGGCGCCGCCCTTCCCGTCGATCCAGGCGTCGCGGTTAGCGGGTCGCGGGCTTGGTCGTGGTCGAGGTCGAGGGCTGGGCCGACTCGGTGCCCGACTTGCCGTCCGACTTCTTGACCACGGCCGGCTTCTTGGCGTGGCTGTCGTCGACCGCCGGCTTGGCCGGGGTCGCGGTGGCCGGCGCCTGGGCGAGCTGGGCGCGCGGCGCAGCCGGCGCGTTCAGCGAGGTCTTGTCCTTCTTGGTCGCCACCGGCTTCTTGGCCTGGCTGTCGGCGACGCCCGGCTTCGCCGGCGTGGCGGCTTTGTTGGTGGTGGTGGCCATCGGGGCCTGGTCCTTCTGGACCGCGCTCGGCGCGTCGGCCGCAAAGGCCGCGCCCGACAGGACCAGAGCGGAAATCGCAACCGAAGCAAGCAACCGTTTCATGATCGATGTCCTCTTGGGGTTGTTCTGATCGGCAAGCCTCTGCTTGCGTCATGATGAAAATGATCGGGCCGCGCGCTCGTCACCACTTAAGCTTTTGTCATGACGCGGAATTAATCCGTGCCACGATTTCGCCCGAATTGCGCGGCGGCCACGGAGCCGCGACAATGTCGGGCGAGCCAAGCGAGGGGCGCCATGAAGATCACCGCGGTCGACACCATCCTGATCACCATCCCGTTCGACAGCGGCGCGCCCAGCGCGGTGATCGCCGGGCGGCCGCGCACCTCGGTCGACATCCTGTTCGTGCGCCTCGCGACCGACGCCGGCGTCACGGGCTGGGGCGAGGCGTTCGGCCACAGCGTCACGCCGGGCACCAAGGCGACCATCGACGCGCTGATCGCGCCGCTGCTGATCGGCCGCGACGCTCGCGAACACACGGTGCTGATCCGCGAGCTGCAGCAGAAGCTGCACAATTTCGGGCGCAACGGCCCGGTCGTGTTCGGCCTGTCGGGGGTCGACATCGCGCTGTGGGACATCGCCGGCAAGGCCGCCGGCCAGCCGCTCTACCGCCTGTTCGGCGGCGCGCCGCGGACGACGCTGCCGGCCTACGCCAGCCTGCTGCGCTACGGCGAGCCCGCGCTGGTCGCGCGCAACGCCGCACGCGCGGTCGAGCGCGGCTACCGCCACGTCAAGCTGCACGAGATCGACGTGCCGCAGGTCGCCGCCGCCCGCCAGGCGATCGGGCCCGAGGTCGCCCTGATGGTCGACGTCAACTGTCCCTGGACCTTGCGCCAGGCGCTCGACATGGCCGAGCGCTTCCGGCCGTTCGACCTGACCTGGCTCGAGGAGCCGGTGTGGCCGCCCGAGGACCACGAGAGCCTGGCGGCGGTGCGGCGCACCGGCACGCGCATCGCGGCCGGCGAGAACGCCGGCGGCCTGCACGACTTCCGCCACCAGTTCGCGGCCGGCGCGCTCGATATTGCGCAGCCGAGTGTCACGAAAATCGGCGGCATCACGGAGCAGCGCAAGATCATCGCGCTGGCCGAGGCGTTCGGCGTCACCGCGATCCCGCACTCGGCCTATTTCGGCCCCGGCATGCTGGCGAGCGTCCACGTCGTCGCCGCGATGGCGCAGGAGACCCTGGTCGAGCGGCTGTTCATGGACCTGGCGGCGTGCCCGTTCGGCGGCCTCACGACCGCGGTCGACGGCCGCATGCCGGTGCCGCAAGGCCCAGGGCTAGGCTGCGATCCCGATCCCGCCGTGATCGAGAAATATCGCGTCGGTTAGGCTATTGGCGCTCGCGGGGGCTTCGCCCCCCGCCGCGCTAGCGCAGGTGGCAGGCCACCAGGTGGCCGGCGCCGACATCGCGCAGCGCCGGCGTCTCGGCGGTGCAGCGCGCGACCTTATAGGGGCAGCGGGTATGGAAGGCGCAGCCCGAGGGCGGGTTCATCGGGCTCGGCACGTCGCCCTGCAGGATCTGCTTGGCACGCTTGAGCCGCGGGTTGGGCACCGGCAGCGCCGACAGGAGCGCCTCGGTGTAGGGGTGCAGCGGATTGAGGAACAGGCTCTTCTTGTCGGTGTATTCGACGATCTTGCCGAGATACATCACGGCGATGCGGTGGCTGATGTGCTCGACCACCGCGAGGTCGTGGGCGATGAACAAATAGGACAGTTGCTTGTCGCGCTGCAGGTCCATCATCAGGTTGATGACTTGGGCCTGGATCGACACGTCGAGCGCCGGGACCGGCTCGTCGCCGATGATCAGCTTGGGGTTGAGCGCGAGCGCGCGCGCGATGCAGATGCGCTGGCGCTGGCCGCCCGAGAACTCGTGGGGAAAGCCGCGCATCTGGGCGCGCCTGAGCCCGACCTGGTCGAACAGCGCCGCGACCCGCTCCTCGCGCTCGCTGCGCGCGCCGATACCGTGCACGCTCAAGGGCTCGCCGACGATGTCGCCCGCCGACATCCGCGGGTTGAGCGACGAGAACGGGTCCTGAAAGATGATCTGCATCTCGCGCCGGTACGGCCGCAGCGCGGTCTTCGACAGCTTGGTGATGTCTTGGCCGCCGATCGCGATCGCGCCCGCGGTCGGCTCGACCAGGCGCAGCAAGGTGCGCGCCACGGTCGACTTGCCGCAGCCGCTCTCGCCGACCAGCCCCAGCGTCTCGCCGCGCTTGATCGCGAAGCTGATGCCGTCGACCGCCAGCACCTGGCCGATCGTGCGGCGCAACAGCCCCTTCTTGACCGGGAAGTGCTTCTTCAGGCCCGCGACGGCGACGACGGGCGCGTCGGTCGTATCGTTCATGCCGCTCGGCCGGCGTGCCAGCAGGCTGCCCACTGGCCCGGGCGTTTCTGCTCGTAGGGCGGATAGGTGGTGCGGCAGCGCTCGTCGGCCAGCGGACAGCGCGGCGCGAAGCTGCAGCCCGGCGGCAGGTCGATCAGCGACGGCACGCGGCCGGGGATTTCCTTGAGGCGCTCGGGCGCGCGTCCGGCGTCGTTGATCAGGCCGAGCTGCGGCACCGAGGCGAGCAGCCCCTGGGTGTAGGGATGCAGCGGCGTCTCGAACAGGGCCTCGACGTCGGCCTCCTCGATCTTGCGCCCGGCGTACATCACGACCACGCGGTGGGCGGTCTCGGCAACCACGCCGAGGTCGTGGGTGATCAGCACGATGGCGGTGCCGAGCTCCTCCTGCAGCTTGAGGATCAGATCGAGGATCTGGGCCTGGATCGTCACGTCGAGCGCGGTGGTCGGCTCGTCGGCGATCAGCACCTTGGGATTGCACGCCAGCGCCATCGCGATCATGGCGCGCTGGCGCATGCCGCCGGACATCTGATGCGGATACTCCTGGGCGCGCCGCACCGGCTCCGGGATGCGCACCCGGCGCAGCATGTCGATCGCCTTGTCGAGCGCCGCCGCGCCGGACAGGTCCTGGTGCAGCCGGAACGCCTCGGCGATCTGGTCGCCGATGGTGAACACCGGGTTGAGCGAGGTCATCGGCTCCTGAAAGATCATCGAGATGGCGTTGCCGCGCAGCGCGCGCATCTCGGCCTCGTCGATCTGCAGCAGGTCGCGGCCGTCGAGCCGCACCGCGCCGGCGATGATGCGGCCGGGCGGGCTGGGCACCAGGCGCATCATCGACAGCGCCGTCATGCTCTTGCCGCAGCCCGACTCGCCGACGATCGCCAGGATCTCGCCGCGCTTGAGCGCGAACGAAATGCCGTCGACCGCCTTGACCAGGCCCTGGCGGGTGAAGAAGACCGTGCGCAGGTCCTCGACCTCGAGCACCGCGGCGGTCGCGACCGACGCATGATCCATCAGCTGCGCTGCCTCGGATCGAGCAGGTCGCGCAGCGCGTCGCCGAGCAGGTTGGTGCCGAACACCACCAGGCTGATCGCGACACCGGGGAAGATCACCAGCCACGGCGCGGTGCGAACGTATTCCGCCGCCGACTCCGACAGCATGCGGCCCCACGAGGGGTGCGGCTCGGGAATGCCGAGGCCCAGGAAGGAAAGCGACGCCTCGACCAGGATTGCCGAGCCGAGCTGGGCGGTCGCCAGTACGATCAAGGGCGCGAGCGTATTGGG
>JACQAI010000108.1 GCA_016195115.1 Pseudomonadota bacterium | reverse complement strand
GGTCTTGTGCGGCAGATCGGGCGACAGGATCTTGACCACGGCGGGAAAGCCGACGCCGAGCGCCTGGCTGTCGAGCGCCGCCGGTGCGATCACGGTCGAGGCGACGCAGTTTATGCCGAGCGCGGCGAACAGCCGGGCGGCGCCGAGCTCGTCGAGAGTGACGCCGTCGGCCGCGCGCAGCACCGCCTCGGCGGCGTCGAGCCCGGCGGGGCGCGGCGGATCGGCCGGGCGCGGGGCGCGCCATGACAGCAGCGCGCGCAGGCCGTCGGCACAGGCTTCCGGCGTGCGAAAGGCCGCGATGCCGGCCTCGGCGAGCAGCACCATCGAGGCCTCGGCCTGCGGCACCAGGAACACGGCGACCGGCTTGGTCGCGCGGGCAAAGCGCACCAGCGGCTTCACGGCGAGCTGCGGATGGAACTGCGCGGACGAGCCGACCACCATGACGACGGCGTCGGTGTCGCCGTGCTCGAGCAGGGTGGCGAGCGTGGCATCGACCATGTCGGGCCGCGTGCCCGCCAAGGTCAGGTCGATCAGCGGGCTGGCGCCGACCGCGATCTTGTTCGCCATCAGGCGCTCGATCACCGCCGGAGTCGGCGGTGCCACGCGCACGCCCAGAGTCTCGAGCCGGTCGACCACCATCGCGCCGCCGCCGCCAGTGGTCGTCACCACCGACACGCTGGCGTGCACGCGTTTGATCGGGCGGCGGCCGATCGCCAGCGGCGGCATCTCGAACAGCGTCTCCAGGAGATCGACCTCGATGATGCCGTGCTCGCTGAGGAACGCCGCCATGGCGGCGCGCGATCCCGCGAGCGCGCCAGTGTGCGAGGTCGCGAGCAGCTGGCCGGCTTCGGAGCGGCCGAGCGCATAGGCGATCAGCGGCTTGCCGAGCGCGTGCGCGCGGCGCGCGAACGCCGCCATCTGGTCGCTGCCCCGGATGGTCTCGAGGAACAGCAGGAAGCCGTCGGTGTCGGGGTCGTCGACCAACAGCTGGCCGAGCTCGCCGATCGTCAGGTCGGCCTCGTTGCCGACCGAGATCAGGCGCGCGAAGCCGATGCCGCGGGCCTGGCCGCGCGACAGCAGGGTGCCGATCAGGCTGCCGCTGTGCGACAGCACCGTGAGCCGCCCGGGCAACAGACGCTCGAGCTCGAGCGCGGCGTTGACGCTGAGCGCCAAGCCCGCGCGGCAGTCGACCATGCCCATGCTGTTCGGGCCGATCAGGCGCACGCCGCCGCGGCGCGCGATCGTCACGATGCGTTGCTGCAGCGCCAAGCCCGCAGCGCCGGCGTCGGCGAAGCCGCCGGCCAGCATGGTCGCGACCGCGACGCCGGCCTCGGCGCACGCTTCGATCGCCGCCGGCACGTGCGGCGTGTTGAGCAGGATGTAGGCGTGATCGATCGGGCCCGGCACCGACGTGAGGTCGGGATAGGCGCGCTCGCCCTGGACCTCGGCGGTGTTGGGATTGATCGGATAGATCGCGCCGGTGAAGCCGTGGCGGCGCAGATAGCGTTGGGCGCGGCCGCTGGTCCGGCTCGGGTCGGTCGAGGCGCCGATCAGCGCGATGCCGCGCGGCGCCGTCAGGGCTTGCGCGAGTGGCGCGCGCGCCGCAGCGGGAGCGACGGGCGGCGGCGCGGCGGGCTCGCGAGCCTGGACCATCCTCCCCATCCGACGCTGGAACCGAACCAGAAAGCGTTCCGCCGATGTTGGACCCGCGTGCGAAGCCCGGTCAACCGAGTTGCTGGGCCGCGCGCGCGCCGCTAGACAGGCGTCATGGCGTCGATCGAGGAGCTCAAGGCGGCGGCGCAGCAGGCCAGCGGAACCGGCGATTTTGCCCGTGCCGAGCAGCTGACGCGCCTCGCCTTGGCACAGGCGCCCGACGACGCCGATATGTGGTCGGTGCGCGCCGACGCGCTCGACGAGCTCGATCGAATCGCCGAATCGGCCGAGGCGTTCCAGCGCGCGCTGGCGCTCGATCCGGTGGGACGGTCGCACGCGCGAGCGCGTCGTCGTCGTCGGCGAGCAGGGGCTGGGCGACCAGGTGATGTTCGCGCGCTTCATTCCGCACGTCGCGGCGCGCGCCCGCGCGGTCTGGGTCGCGGTGCGGCCGCCGCTGATCCGTCTGTTCGCGCGCCACTTCGAGGTGCTGCAGCCGAGCGCGGCGGGCAGCGCGAGCGCGGCGCTGCCGGATTTCGACAGCTGGGTCCCGATCGGCAGCCTGCCGGCGGTGCTCGGCTGCCGCACCGCCGACGACGTCCGTGCACCGGCCTACTTGAGTGCCGATCCGGCGCGCGCCGCGGCGTGGGCCGAGGCGCTCGACCGCAGCCAACTCCGCGTCGGCCTGGCCTGGCATGGCAACCCGAGCTTCCCGCGCAACGCGCGGCGCTCGCTGCCGCCGGCGTTGCTCGAGCCGCTGTCGAGGATTCCCGGGGTGCGCTGCTACGGGCTGCAGATCCCGCCCGATCCGGCGGCGCCGGCGTGGCTCGACGATCTGGCGCCGCGCCTGGGTGATTTCGACGACACCGCGGCGATCCTCGCGCGGCTCGACCTCGTGATCACCACGTGCACGGCGCTGCCGCACCTTGCCGGCGCGATGGGCCGACCGGTCTGGCTGATGCTGTCGC
>JACQAI010000080.1 GCA_016195115.1 Pseudomonadota bacterium | reverse complement strand
TATGTCGAGCGCGACGACTTCATGGAGAACCCGCCCAAGAAATTCTTTCGGCTGTCGCCGGGCCGCGAGGTGCGGCTGCGCTACGCCTATTTCGTGACCTGCCGCGAGGCGGTCAAGGACGCCGCCGGCGAGGTCGTCGAGCTGCGCTGCACCTACGACCCGGCGACGCGCGGCGGCAATGCGCCGGACGGCCGCAAGGTTCAGGCGACCTTGCATTGGGTAACCGTCGCCGACGCGGTGCCCGCCGAGGTGCGGCTCTACAGCCAGCTGTTCGCGCGGCCCGACCCGGGCGCCGGCGGCGACCTGATGGCCGACCTCAACCCCGACTCGCTCGAGCGCCTGACCGACGCGCGGGTCGAGCCGGCGCTCGCGACCGCAGTTGTGGGCGAGGCCGTGCAGTTCGAGCGCCAGGGCTATTTCTGCCGCGATCCGGACTCGACGGCCGAGCGCCTGGTGTTCAACCGCACGGTCGGCCTGCGCGACACCTGGGCCAAGGTCCAGGCTGCGGGCGGCGGCAAGGCGTAGGGAAGCAGTTCGTCGGCGAATCTCTACGCTGCGCGCGCCGGTCGACCACGAAGCGACCGTGGTCGGGAAAGCCGGTAGGGCTGCACGAGGGCGCCTGCGGGGATATCGAGCAGATCTTGCAATCGCCGAATCATCTCGAGCGTCAGCGAGCGGCGGCGATTGAGTATCTCGGATACGCGACTGAGTGGCCCGATTGCGGGGACGAGATCGCTGGTGCGCAATCGGCGCTGCGCCATCTGGAAGCGGATCAGTTCGATCGGGTCAGCCGTTCTCAAAGGTGGTTGCTGCCGCTCGTAGGCTTCGACGAGCGCGACCAGCACATCCAGCCGGTCGCCGTTCGATGTACCGGGTTTGCTGCCCCACAGCTGCTGAATCTCGATCAGGGCCGCATCGTGCTCGGCGTCACCCCGGATCGGTTTGACCTTAACGGCGTGGGTCATATTGCACCGTTCTCACGTTGACCTTGTCATAGTCGGCATGATTGCCAACCCAGATGATGAAAACGAGCTCGCGCTGATAGTCGATCTCAGCAATCAAGCGATATTGGTTGCCTTTGATATCGAACACGGCTCGCGTGCCGACAAAATCGGCGGTGTTGAACGTCTTCCGGACATCTGCCGGCGTCTTCCAAACGGCGTGTCGGGTGAGGGTATACCAGGCCCGCAGCGGGGCCCTCGCTGCTCGGTGGCGGTCGCTGAAGACGCGTAGCGTCTTCCACGCGATCACTCTCATGGGCTCAGTCTATTGAAAGTCCCATGATGGAACAAGGAAAATCCCATGATGGGACTTAATCAAGGCGCGTGCTGAGGCGCGGCAGTGATGCGGTCGCGATTCAAATAGAGGTATAGCCCGAACTGGTCGTAGCCGATGATCGGCGACAGCGCGAGCACCTGGTCGGCGGCGATCAGGCGCATGTCGCGGCCCTCGCCGAGCCGGAGCGTCGGGACCACGGCGGCCTCGATCGGCACCTCGTAGAACGACCGCGTGCACGCGCCGGCGTCGGCGAAGCCGAAATCGAAGCGAAAGCGCGTGAACAGGGTCGCGTGGCCGAGCTCGAGGGCGATCTCCTCGCGGAGCTCGCGGCGCAGCGCCTCGAGTTCGCTCTCGCCCGGCTCGATGCTGCCGCCGAACAGGCCCCAGGCGCCGGGATACCAGATGTGCGGCACCGGATCGCGATGCTGCATCAGGAAGCGCCGGTCCGGGGTCACCAGGATGGCGGCGACGGCGTCGCCCGGGGTGAGCGGGAACGCGATGGCGGGGGCGGGTGAGGGGCTCATGGCGCCGACGCTAGCATATCGGCGTGCTGCCCACCCGCGTGCCGGCGCTCGCTTCACGCGTCCCAGAGCGGCCCGTCAGGCTGCGCGATGGCGGACACCCGACGCCACCGTCAAGAACTCACCCGCCTGGTTTCTAGAATGCCATTTTTGTGGCATGATACGGACCATGAAGGTTTCGCTCGATACCGCTGGACGCCTCGTTGTTCCGAAAGTGCTGCGACAAGCCCTAGGGTTGAAGCCCGGTCAAGCGCTCGAGAGCCGTGCCGGAGATGGACGACTCGAGATCGAAATCGCTCCGACGCCGATGCGGCTCAAGAAGCGCGGGAAGGGTGTTGTCGCGGTGCCCAACCGGAAGCTGCCGCGGCTCACGGCCGAAAATGTACGTGACACGCTCGAGCGGGTACGTCGGTGACGACAGCCGTCGACGCCAGCGTGGTGATCGCCTCTTTTGCTTCCTGGCACGAAAATCATGACATCGCGCGCCGCACCCTGGACGGTGGCGCACGCCTGATCGAACACGGCGCACTGGAGACCTGCTCGGTGCTCACGCGCCTGCCGGCCCCGCATCGAGCCTCAGGCAAAATTGTTCGCGCGGGATGCGCGCTTTTCACGGCCGCTTCTTCGGTTGAGCTCTCGGGCTTATCGGAGATTCCTGTCGACGCTGCCCGATAGAGGCGTGAGCGGTGGTGCTGCGTACGATGCCCTGGTCGCTGCGACAGCGGCTGAAACAGCGGGCCGAGCTTGTGAGTTGCGACCGACGCGCCGCAACTTCTTACGAGCGCTACGGCGTTCAGACCCGCCTTCTGTAATCGCCCCTGGACGCGCCAACAACGTGCTTCGCGCAGCCGCTGGCTTGGTCGTGCCGGACCGCAAGTGTTACTCTGCAAGGTCAAACCGGGAGGAACGCGCATGAGCCAGGCTCTGAAGGGCATCCGCATCATCGACATGACGCACAACCAGGCCGGTCCCGCCTGCGCCCAGATCCTGGGATTCCTGGGCGCCGACGTGATCAAGCTGGAGGAGCCCAAGGGCGGCGACGTGGCGCGCACGAATCTGCGCGACCAGGCCAACACCGACAGCCTGTTCTTCCTGTTCTTCAATGCCAACAAGCGCAGCCTGACCCTCAACCTCAAGACCGACGACGGCAAGGCGCTGTTCAAGAAGGTGATCGAGCAGTCGGATGTGCTGCTGGAGAACTTCGGGCCGGGTGCGCTCGACCGGCTCGGCCTCGGTTACGACACGCTGTCGAAGCTCAATCCGCGGCTGATCTACGCCACCATCAAGGGTTTCGGGACGTACGGTCCCTATAGTGGGTTCAAGAGCTTCGAGCCGATTGCCCAGGCGATGGGCGGCGCGATGTGCGTCACCGGCTTCCCCGAAAACCCGCCGACCTACGTCTTCCCCGCGATCGGCGACAGCGGCACCGGCATGCACATGGCCATCGGTATCCTGGCGGCGCTCGAGCAGCGCCACGCCACCGGCAAGGGCCAGCACGTCGAAGTCTCGATGCAGGACGCCGTCGTCAATCTGGTGCGCGTCAGCCTGCGCGACCACCAGCGCTTCGGCAAACCGCCGGCGCGCGTCGGCAACCAGCTTGGCCGCACCGTGCCGGGCACGACCTATCCGTGTGCGCCCGGCGGTCCCAACGACTACGCCTACATCTTCGCCCAGCCGCAGATGTGGCCGGCGGTGATCAAGACCCTGGGCCAACCCGAGCTCGCCGACGACCCGCGCTTCAAGACCGCGGAGACGCGCTGGGAGAACCGCGCCGCGCTCGATGCGATCGTCGCGGCCTGGACGCGCCAGCGCACCAAGCACGAGGTGCTGCGCCTGATGGGCGAGGCGGGGGTGCCGTCCGGCGCTTGTCTGGACACCGGAGAGGTGCTGAACGACCCCCATCTCAGGGCGCGCGACATGATCGTCGACGTCGACTATCCGACGCGCGGCACCTATCAGACCGTCGGTTGCCCGATCAAGCTGTCGGACTCGCCGGCCGAGGTGACGCGGCCGCCGCAGCTCGGCGAGCACACCGACGCGCTGCTCAGCACCTTGTGCGGCGTCAGCCCCGACGACCTGAAGCGGCTGCACGACACCGGCGTCGTCTGACATCCCACGCCGGCGTTTCCAGTTGGAGGCGGGCTGCGCCCGTGTCACGCTCGGACGCGGACGAAGCATCAGGAGGAGACACGCGCGATGGACGGCAACACCGCGATTCAGGGCTGTTTGACCGGCGTGCGCGTGCTCGACTGCACCCAGTTCGAGGCCGGGCCATCGTGCACCGAGGCGCTGGCCTGGCTGGGTGCCGAGGTCGTCAAGGTCGAGAATCCGAAGTCGGGCGATCCGGGCTGCGCGTCGTTCGGCGGCAAGACCCCGGACGCGGACTCCTGGTACTTCCTCCTGTTCAACGCCAACAAGAAGTCGATCGCCGTCAACCTGAAGTCGCCGAGCGGCCTCAAGCTGGTCAAGGACCTGGCGAAGAAAGCCGACGTCTTCATCGAGAATTTCGCACCCGGCGCGATCGAGCGCCTCGGCCTCGGCTACGACGTCCTGAAGGCGCTCAACCCGGCCATCATCTACGCGCAGGTCAAGGGCTTCGGCGAGGGCAGCCCGTACGAGAACAATCTCGCCTTCGACATGATCGCGCAGGCGTCGGGCGGCGTCATGAGCATCACGGGCGAGCGCGACGGCAAGCCGTGCAAGCCGGGACCGACCCTGGGCGACACCGGCACCGGCATGCTGATGGCGATCAGCGTCCTGGGCGCGCTCTACCGTCGGCAGGCGACCGGGCAGGGCCAGCGCCTCGCGGTGGCCATGCAGGACGCCATGCTGCACTACATCCGCGTCGCCTTCGCGACCACGGCGCTCTACAACAAGCCGGCGATCCGCAACGGCGCCAAGACGATCTCGCCGCCCAATCCGCCGGTCGGCATCTATCCGTGCCAGGGCGGCGGCCCCAACGACTACGTCTACATCTACACCAGCCGCGCCAACCCCGAGCATTGGAAGCGGCTGCTCGGCGTGATCGGCCGCGAGGATCTGATCGGCGATCCGCGCTTCGACACGCCAGCGGCGCGCGCCGAGCGCGAGGCCGAGG
>JACQAI010000118.1 GCA_016195115.1 Pseudomonadota bacterium | reverse complement strand
CCTGCTCTATATCAAGGACGTGCTGGCGAGCCCGCGCCGCCTGCACGGGAGCGCGCCGTCGTGACTGCATTCGAGCCGATCGTGGGCCGCTATCTCCCAGTCGACTGCGAGGGCCGGCGCTACCGGATCTACGTCGAGGAGGCCGGCCAGGGCATCCCGCTCTTATGCCTGCACACCGCCGGCTCGGACACGCGGCAGTTCCGCGGCGTGCTCAACGACTCGGCGGTGACGAAGCACTATCGCGTGATCGCGTTCGACCTGCCGTGGCACGGCAAGTCGTCGCCGCCGGCCGGCTGGCAGACCGAGGAGTACCAGCTGACCATCGCGTCCTACACCGCGATCATTCGCGCGATGTCAAAAGCGCTGACGCTCGACCGGCCGGTGGTGATGGGCTGCTCGATCGGCGGCCGCATCGTGCTCAACCTCGCGGTCGAGCACGCCCGCGAGTTCCGCGCCATCATCGGGCTGCAGAGCTCGGCCTACGTCGAGCCCTATTACGACATCAGCTGGCTGCACCGCCCCGACGTCCACGGCGGCGAGGTCGCGGCGGGTTACGTTTCCGGGCTCATGGCTCCCATGAGTCCTGAAGCCGAGCGCTGGGAGACCATCTGGCACTACATGCAAGGCGGCCCCGGCGTGTTCAAGGGCGACCTGCATTTCTACAAGATCGACGGCGACATCCGCGACCGCATCGGACGCATCGACACGCGCGTGGCACCGCTCTACCTCTTGACCGGCGAGTACGACTATTCGGCGTCGCCGGCGCACACCCAGGAAGCTGCCGACCAGATCAAGGGCGCCAAGGTCGTGATCATGAAAGAGCTCGGCCACTTTCCGATGAGCGAGAACCCCGAACGGTTCCTCGGCTACCTGCGCCCGGTGCTCGACGCGATCAGGGAGCGCGCATGAAGTTCGGCGACTACCCCAAGGTCGGCTCGTTCGACGGTGTCGCGTCGTTCAAGCGCTATCTGGCCGACAACGCGATCGACATCCCGTGCGACGACATCGTGGCGTCCGGCCCCGCCGCGCCGCTCGCCCGATCGATCGAGGTTTTGGGCCGAACGATCCCGAACCGCTTCTGCGTCCAGCCGATGGAGGGCTGGGACGGGCTCGCGGACGGCAACCCGAGCGACAACACGATCCGGCGCTGGCGGCGCTTCGGCGAGAGCGGCGCCAAGTTCTTCTGGGGCGGCGAGGCCGTCGCGGTGCGTCCCGACGGCAAGGCCAACCCCAATCAGCTGACCTTTACGCCGGACACCGTCAGGGGCATCGCGCGGTTACGCGACGAGGCGATCGCGGTGCATCGCGCGACCTTCGGCAGCGCCGACGACCTGGTGATCGGCCTACAGCTGACGCACTCCGGTCGCTTCTGCCGGCCGACCGACAAGAAGCGCCTCGATCCCGTGATCCTCTATCGCCATCCG
Source organism: Pseudomonadota bacterium (assembly GCA_016195115.1). Classification (GTDB taxonomy): domain Bacteria; phylum Pseudomonadota; class Alphaproteobacteria; order Elsterales; family Elsteraceae; genus JACQAI01. Next base: position 3,025 of record JACQAI010000118.1, on the reverse strand, counting down.
CTGCTCGACAAGAAGTTCGGCGTACCGGCGAGCCACAAGGTGATGACCGACGCCGAGATCGCGCGGCTGATCGAGGACTACGTGACCTCGGCCAAATGGGCCAAGCAATGCGGCTACGACTTCGTCGACATCAAGCATTGCCACGGCTACCTCGGCCACGAGTTCTTGAGCGCGCGCACGCGTGATGGCCGCTACGGCGGCAGCTTCGAGAACCGCACGCGGTTCCTGACCGAGACGGTCGCGGCAATCCGCGCCGCGGTGCCAGGCCTGCCGATCGCGGTGCGGGTCAGCGCCTTCGACCTGGTGCCGTTCAAGCCCGACCCGGCGCGCTCGGTGCCGGGCAAGCTCGGGCCCGGCATTCCGGAGGCGGTCGAGCTGCCCTACCGCTACGCCTTCGGGATCGATGAAAACCAGCCGACCGAGATCGACCTGACCGAGCCCAAGCAGTTCCTCGGGCTGCTGCGCGACCTCGGCATCACCTTGGTCAACATCACGTCGAGCAGCCCGTACTACAATCCGCACACCATGCGGCCGGCGCTCTATCCGCCGTCCGACGGCTATCACCCGCCCGAGGAGCCGCTGGTCGGCGTCGCGCGCCACCTCCAGGCCGTGCGCGACCTCAAGGCGGCGCATCCCGACCTCACGATCGTCGGCAGCGCCTACACCTATCTCCAAGAATTCCTGCCCAACGTCGCCCAAGCGGTCGTGCGCCAGGGCTGGGCCGATTTCATCGGGCTCGGCCGCATGATGCTGGCCTACCCCGAGCTGCCGCGCGACGTGCTGTCGGGCACCGGCGTGCAGACCAAGCGCCTCTGCCGCACCTTCAGCGACTGCACGACCGCGCCGCGCAACGGCCTGGTCTCGGGCTGCTACCCGCTCGACGCCTTCTACAAGAAGTCGCCCGAGTCCAAGACCCTGGCCGCCGCCAAGAAGGCCCAGGTCGCGTAGGAGACATCGTGGCGCCGCACCCCAGTTTAATCCCTCCCCCGCGCGAAGCGTGGGGGAGGGTAGGGTGGGGGCAAGGACAAACGAACACGCACCTACGCGCGTCACGTGGGACAAAGCCCCCACCCTACCCTCCCCCATTGCTGCGCAACGGGGGAGGAATTTTGGTCGTGATGCTCGCGCTGCTGATCGCACTGCCGTGCGCGGCGCAGGAGAAACTGCAAGAGTTCATGCTCGACAAGCTGCTGCGCGGCCAAGGCGAGGCGCAGCAGCAGAAGCAGCAGCCCGGGGCGCAGCCGCCCGATCGACCGCCCGCGAAGCCGATCGCCCAGCCGGCCGAGACCGCCACGATCGCGGGCTTGAGCGTCGCGGTCTGGATGCCGCCGCCCGCGACCAAGCGACCGATGCCCCTGATCGTGTTCTCGCACGGCTTCCGGGGCTGCAACACGCAATCGAGTTTTTTGATGCGCGCGCTCGCCGACAAGGGCTATCTCGTGCTGGCGCCGAACCACCACGATGCGGCGTGCAGACGCCGCGGCGGCAAAGCGCGCGCGCCGGAGCTGCACTTCGATCGGCCCGGCGCCTGGAACGAGCACAGCTACGAGGATCGGCGCAACGACCTCGCGGCGCTGCTCGACGCCGTGCAGAAGGAGGTGCCGTGGTCGTCCCTGGTCGACAAGGCCAAGATCGGCCTCGCCGGTCATTCGCTGGGCGGCTACACGGTCATCGGGCTGGCCGGCGGCTGGGAGTCGTGGCAGCGCAAGGACGTCAAGGCGGTGCTGGCGCTGTCGCCCTATGTCGAGCCGTTCATCCGCCACGGCGCGCTCGACCGCGTCGCAGCGGCGGTGATGTACCAGGGCGGCACCGCCGATCTCGCCATCACGCCGTCGGTGCGCCGGCCGGGCGGCGCCTACGACAAGACCCCGGCGCCGGTCACCTTCGTCGAGCTGCGGCAGGCCAGCCATCTCGCCTGGACCGACCTGATCCCGCGCGTCCACGACACCGTGGTGCACTACGCCCTGGCGTTCTTCGACAACGCCTTCAAGGGTGCGGCGATCACCCCGCTGCACGAACGCTACGGCGACGCCAGCGACGTGCGCTGGAAGAAGTGAGCGGCGGCAGCGGCTGCGCGCGATGGCCGGCTAGTGCAGCTTGACGACCGGCTCGGTGCGCCGGGTGATCAGGCGCACCACGGTCTCGAGCGCGACCTCGATGAAGCCGTGCAGCGCGTACTCGTGCATCTTGTAGAGCGACAGGTACATGAGCCGCGCGAAATATCCCTCGACCCACAGAGTGCCGCCGACCAGCGCACCCATCAGGCTGCCGACCGTCGAGTAGTGGCCGAGCGAGACCAGCGAGCCGAAGTCTCGATATTGGAAAGAACCAAGCGGCCGGTCGGCCAAGCGCGCCTTGATCTGGCGCACCAGGTGGCTGGCCTGCTTGTGGGCCGCCTGGGCGCGCGGCGGCACCGTGCCGGGGCGCCCGAGCCACGGGCAGGCGGCGCAGTCGCCGAGCGCGAACACGTCGTCGTCGCGCGTCGTCTGCAAGGTCGGCCGCACCACCAGCTGGTTGATCCGGTTGTTCTCGAGCCCGCCGAGATCGTGGAGCACCGCGGGCGCCTTGACGCCGGCGGCCCACACCACGAGCTCGGCCGGCACGATGGTGTCGTCGGCCAGGCGGACGCCGGCCGGCAGCACCGCGGCGACCTTGGCCGACGTGTGGATGCGCACGCCGAGTTTTTCCAGGAGGCCGGTGGCCGCGCGCGACAGCCGCTCGGGCAGCGCCGGCAGGATGCGCGGCGCCGCCTCGATCAGATGGATGCGCACGTCGCGATCGGGCTCGATGCGGTCGAGCCCGTAGGCAACCAGCGCGCGTGTGCTCTTGTGCAGCTCGGCCGCGAGCTCGACCCCGGTCGCGCCGGCGCCGATGATCGCGACCTTGAGCTGCTCGGGCCGCAGCGTCTCGGGCTGGGCGTGGGCGCGGATGCAGGCGTCGACCAGCCGGCGGTGGAAGCGCGCCGCGTCATCGGGTGTGTCGAGCCGGATCGCGTGCTCGGCCACGCCTGGCGTGCCGAAATCGT
>JACQAI010000718.1 GCA_016195115.1 Pseudomonadota bacterium | reverse complement strand
GTGCTGCAAAACGGCGCCATCCAGTTCTCCGGCCCGGCGGCCGACCTGATCGACAATCCCGAGGTGCTGAGCTCGTACCTCGGACGCTAGCGCGGTGCCGCCGCTCGGCGGCAGCAGCAGCAGCGGCGGGATGTAGCGGCCGGACGCGCGCGCGATGCGCTATCATGGCGGCGCCGCCGGTTGGGGATGAAGCTGCCCGTGATGCCAGGACGCGAACCGCTCGACGCCGGGCGCATCGTTGCGCCGGAGCAGCGCTGTCTCGCCACGATGCTCGAGGCCCACGCCGGGAAATTCGGCGCCCGGACCTTGGTCCAGGCGGGGGCGCGACGCTGGAGCTTCGCCGAGGCGCCGGAGCTCGCCGCGCGCGCCGCCGGCCGGCTCGCGCGGGCCGGCATCCAGGCCGGCGATCGCGTCGCGCTGATGTGCGCCAACCGCGCCGAGTTCATCGAGGTGTTCCTCGGCTGCGCCTGGCTGGGCGCCAGCCTGGTGCCGATCAACGTCGCCGCGCGCGGCCTGCAGCTGCGCCACATCCTCGAGAATTGCGGCGCGCGCCTGCTGGTCATCGAGGCGGCGCTGCTCGGTGCGCTCGAGCCGATCGATCTGCCGAGCTTGTCGCTCCAAGCGATCTGGCTGATCGAGCCGCCCGCCGACGGCGCGCGCGTCCCGGCGATCGCCCAACCCCTGCCCGCCCTGGCGGCGCCGGTCCCGGCCGGCGCCGCGCGGCCCGGCGACACCCTGGCGATCCTCTACACGTCCGGCACCACCGGGCCGTCGAAGGGGGTGTGCTGCCCGCACGCGCAATTCTTCTGGTGGGGCCTCACCACCGCGCACCTGCTCGAGGTCGCGGCCGGCGACGTGCTGTGCACGACCCTGCCGCTGTTCCACACCAATGCGCTCAACACCTTCTTCCAGGCCCTGATCAGCGGTGCCACCGCGGTCTTCGAGCCGCGCTTCTCGGCGTCGGCGTTCTGGACGACCTTGGCGGCGCGCGAGGCCACCGTCACCTATCTGCTTGGCGCGATGGTGCCGATCCTGCTCGCGCGCGCGCCGGCGCCCGAGGAGCGCCGGCACCGCACGCGGATCGCGCTGGCGCCCGGCGTGCCCGACCATCTCCAGGGCGCGTTCACGCGGCGCACCGGCATCGGCGTGATCGACGGCTACGGCTCGACCGAGACGAATTTCGTGGTCGGCGCGCGGCTCGCCGACCAGAAACCCGGCACCATGGGCAAGGTCGTCGAAGGCTTCGCCGCGCGCGTCGTCGACACCGAGGACAACGCGGTGCCGGACGGCACCGCCGGCGAGCTGACCTTGCGCGCCGACGCGCCGTTCGCCTTCGCGACCGGCTATTTCGGCGCGCCGGAGCAGACGGCGGAGGCCTGGCGGACCTCATGGTTCCACACCGGCGATCGCGTCATCCGCGCGCCCGACGGCACGTTCAAGTTCGTCGATCGCCTCAAGGACGCGATCCGCCGGCGCGGCGAGAACATCTCCTCCTTCGAGGTCGAGCAGGTGCTGCTGAGCCACCCGGAGATCGCGACCGCCGCGGTGTTTCCGGTGCGCTCGGAGCTGGCCGAGGACGAGGTCATGGCCGCGATCGTGCGCCGGCCCGGCAGCACGCTCGACGCGGTTTCGGTGATCCGCTTCTGCGAGACCCGGATGGCGTATTTCGCGGTGCCGCGCTTCCTCGACTTCGTCGACGCGCTGCCGGCGACCGAGAACGGCAAGATCCAGAAATTCAAGCTGCGCGAGCGCGGCGTCTCCGCGCGGACCTGGGACCGCGACGCCGCGGGGATCACGCTCCAGCGGCGCTGATCCAACCGCGAAAAATCTGACCCGATTTGTCCCGAGGAGGCGACCATGGCAAGCGGATCGACGGTATTCAGGCCAGCCGATGTATCGGAGAGCAACGCATCCAGTTATCCCGAGCCGTTCCGCGAGGGACAGCGCAAGCGCTATGCCCGGCGCCTCGGCGATCATGCCGGGCTCAAGAATTACGGCGTCAATCTTGTTCGGGTTTTGCCCGATGGTCAGTCGTCGGCGCGACACGCGCATTCCAAGCAGGACGAGTTCATTTACGTGCTCGAAGGCGAGTTCGTGCTGGTGACCGACGCGGGTCGCGAAACCGTTGGGCCGGGCACCTGCATCGGCTTTCCAGCTGGCACCGGCGACGGCCATCATTTCCTCAATCTCACGCAGAAGGATGCCGTCTTCCTCGTGATCGGCGACCGGACGGCCGGCGATGAGGTGACGTATCCGGACATCGATCTAGCGTTGAAAGCGGGGCCCGATGGCGTGCGAGGCTTCCGCCGGAAAGACGGCACGCCGTATCCGCGCGCAGCCCGCGATTGAAGCCTTCCGAGCGGCTCGGGCAGCCGTGCGGCCACCGGCGTTCCGCCGATTTGACTCCACCGCGGCGGCGGCCGCGATACAATTGAAACCCGCCCTGTCTCAGGGCGTCCGCGGCGCCGTCGCGCGCTCGGTCTGCGGGCTCGAAACCGGCGAGGCCATCGGCAAGCGGCCCGCGAACCTGGAGGGAGCGTTCGATGAAGGACGGCTATCGGTTCGTCGATTGCGACATGCACATCATGGAGCCGCCCGACCTGTTCGACAAATATCTCGACCCGGCGTTCAAGCCGCGCGTCACCTCGTCGGTGCGGCGCAGCGCCAGCAGCAGCACCGGCATGCGCGGGCGACCGACCTGGTACTTCGACGGCACGCCGACCAGCAACGACGGCAACATCTCGCAATACAACCGCATCCGCGGCCCGCTGGTGGCGAAGCGCGCCAACACCACGGTGCAGTTCGCGGTCGATCGCGGCTACGACGCCGAGGCGCAGATCATCGGCATGGAGGCCGAAGGCATCGACCTGGCGGTGCTGTTCCCGACCGCCGGCCTGTCGTTCCTCGCGCGCGACAACATGGACCCGCAGCTGTCGAACGCGATCTGCCGGGCCTACAACGACTGGCTGCACGGGTTCTGCCAGCACAGCCCCGACCAGCTCAAGATGGCCGCGATGCTGCCGATCCACGACGTCAACCTGGCCTGCCAGGAGCTGCTGCGCTGCGTGCGCGACTACGGCGCGGTCGGCGCCTTCGTGCGGCCCAACTACGTCAACGGCCGCTACTGGCACTCGACCTATTGGGACCCGCTGTACGCGATGCTGCAGGAGCTCAAGGTGCCGCTGTGCTTCCACGAGGGCACCGGCTCGTACTACTCGACGATCGAGCCGCGCTTCGGCGAGAACCGCTTCATGCGCCACGTCGCCAGCCACTCGACCGAGATGCAGCTGGCGCTGATCGCCCTGATGCTCGGCGGCATCCTGGAGTTCTATCCGAAGCTCAAGGTCGCCTTCCTCGAGGCCCAGAGCTGGTGGGTGCCCGGCCTGCTCGGGCGCATCGAATGGGACCTGCGCCAGCACCACGACTCGGACGCGCCCTACCTGAAGCTGACGCCGTTCGAATACTGGCAGCGCAACTGCTTCTCGGCGATCGAGAGCGGCGAGCGCGAGGTCGGCTCGGTGGTCGAGCTGCTCGGCGGCGCCGACAACATCTGCGTGTCGAGCGATTTTCCGCATTTCGACTCGAGCTTTCCCGAGGTGTCGAGCCGCGTGCTCAACAACCCGAGCATCACGCGCGACATCGCCGGCAAGATCCTGGCGGGCGGCGCCCGCCTCTACGGTTTCAGCGAGGACGACTTCGCCAAGGCCGCTGCCGCCGCCAAGCGCCGCGACAACGTCGGCATGGCACGCGCGTAGCCCGTCCCCGATTGCGGTCGCAGTTTATCAAACAGACTTCTCTGGCCTCCGAGGTGTCGTCATGCGAAGCGGACCCGTCATCGGTCGTCGAACCTTCACGATCATGGCCGCGTCGCTGGCCGTGGCGCCGACGGCGCGCGCCGAGACCTGGCCGACGCGGCCGGTGCGGCTGGTTGTACCGTTTGCCCCGGGGGGCTCGACCGACGTGACGGCGCGCCTGATCGGCGACCAGCTGACGCGGATCTGGGGCCAGACCGTGGTGATCGACAACAAGCCGGGCGCCGGCACCCACCTCGCCACCGACCACGTCGCCAAGTCGGCGCCCGACGGCTACACCGTGCTGATCACCGCCGCGACCCTGCCGATCGGCCGCAGCCTCTACCGCACGCTGCCGTACGAGATCAGCGACTTGGCACCGGTGTCGACGGTCGTCAGCTTCCCGCTCGCGATCCTGGTGCCGGCGAGCTCGCCGCTGCGCTCGGTCGCCGCGCTGATCGCCCACGCCAAGGCCAACCCCGGCAAGCTCAGCTACGCCTCGCCGGGCCAAGGCACGACGCCGCATCTGGCCGGCGAGCTGCTCAAGCAGATGGCCGGCCTCGACATGATCCACGTGCCCTATCGCGGCGACGGGCCCGGGCTGGCCGACACCATGGCGGGCCGGGTCGACCTGCAGATCGCCGGACCGGCGCTGCTCGAGCACGTCAAGGGCGGCCAGGTGCGCGGGCTCGCCATGACGTCGGCCACGCGCAGTCCCTTGGCACCGGAGCTGGAAGCTGTCGGCGAGACCGTGCCGTGCTACGACGTGACGTCGTGGTTCGCGCTTTTTGTCCCCGCGAAAACGCCGCGCGACATCGTCGCGCGCATGAGCGCCGACGTCGGGCGCGTGACCGCCGACCCGGCGATCAAGGCGCGCTTCGCCGACATCACCATGGTGGCCGGCGGCTCGACCCCCGAGGCGCTCGGCGCGCTGGTCGACGCCGAGGTCAAGAAATGGGCCGCCGTCATCAAGGCGGCCAACATCACGCTGGAGTGACGCCGGCGGGTCGGGTGGAGTGGACCCCTAAAGTGAGACACG
>JACQAI010000717.1 GCA_016195115.1 Pseudomonadota bacterium | reverse complement strand
GCCGGGAAGCAGAAACGGCAGCAGGCGCGCCCAGTCGAGCCCGCGGCGCACCGCGCCCAGCGACACCAGCTGCGCGACCAGCGAGCCGAACACGATCATGGGCGACAGCAGGCGCGGGTCGAGCGCCCACGCCCAGACGCTGAGCGCCACCATGCCGAAGGCGAAGCCCGACACGCCCGACACGAACGCCGCGGCGCCGGTGCCGACCAGCACCGCGAGGATGAAGGCTAGAGTCACGAGCGCTCAGTCGAACGGCAGCGCGGTCGAGTACTTGACCTGCTTGAGCGCGAAGCTCGAGCGGATGCTGGCGACGCCCGGGATGCGCGTCAGGTGCTCGAGCAGGAAACGCTCGTAGGCGCCGAGGTCGGGCACCACGACGCGCAGCAGATAGTCGGCGTCGCCGGTCATCAGGTAGCACTCGAGAATCTCGGGTCGGCCGCGCACCGCCTTCTCGAAGCGCTGCAGCGCCGGCTCGATCTGTTTTTCGAGACTCACATTGATGAACACGCTGATCGGCAACCCGGCCGCCACGGGGTCGATCAAGGTGACGTAGCGCGCGATCACGTGCGCCTCCTCGAGCGCGCGCACGCGCCGCCAGCACGGCGAGCTCGAGATGCCGACCTTCTCGGCCAGCTCGACGTTGGTCAGGCGGGCGTTGTCCTGCAGGTGCTTGAGGATGCGCCGATCGATCGCATCGAGGGCCGTTTGAGACACCATTGCCCGCTTTCCCGGCCGTTTGGGGAAGAATCTACCTTGAATCGGCCCTTTCCGAACGCCAAACGCAAGGATTTTTCGCCGCGCCCGGCATAGCATTTTGGCCATGACCCTGCGCCGCCTGCCCTCGACCACGGACCGCAAGGGCTCGACCGATCCGGGCCTCGCCGTCCTGCGCGCGCTCGGGCGCAAGATCCTCTGGCTCGCGGTGTGGATGATCCACAACGCCAACCACCTGCGCGAGCACCCGGACGGCCTCAAGGTCGGCGGCCACCAGGCCTCGAGCGCCTCGATCGTCACCTTGATGACCGCGCTCTACATGCAGGTGCTGCGGCCCGAGGACCGCGTCGCGGTCAAGCCGCATGGCAGCCCGGTGCTGCATGCGATCCAATATCTGTTCGGCCACCAGGATCTCGAGCAGCTGCAGCGCTTCCGCATGCTCGGCGGCGCGCAATCCTACCCGTCGCGCACCAAGGACAAGGCGGGGCTCGACCTCGACTACTCGACCGGGTCGGTCGGCCTCGGCGTCGCGATCACGTTGTTCGGCGCGCTGGTCCAGGACTACGTGCGGCTCAAAGGCCTGGCGCCGCCCGACGTCAAGCAGGGCCGCCTGATCGCGCTGGTCGGCGACGCCGAGCTCGACGAGGGCAACGTCTTCGAGGCCATGCTCGAGGGCTGGAAGCACGACGTGCGCAACGTCTGGTGGGTGATCGACTATAACCGCCAAAGTTTGGACTCGGTCGTTTCAGATCGCCTGTTCACGCGCATCGCCAGCCTGTTCGAGGCGGTCGGCTGGCGCGTCATGACGCTCAAATACGGCAAGCTGCTCGAGGCCGCGTTCGAGCGTCCGGGCGGCGCCGCGCTGCGCGGCTGGATCGACAGCTGCCCCAACACGCTCTATTCGGCGCTGACGTTCAAGGGTGGTGCTGCGTGGCGCGAGCGGCTGTCGCGCGACCTCGTCAACGTCGCCGGCATCCCCGAGCTGCTCGCCGACCACGACGACGCGGCGCTCGGCAAGCTGATGACCAATCTCGCCGGCCACGACATCGAGTCGGTGCTCGAGGCGTTCCACGCCGCGGCCGACAGCGACGTGCCGACCTGCTTCATCGCCTACACGATCAAGGGCTTCGGCTTGCCCTTTGCGGGTCACAAGGACAATCACGCCGGCCTGCTCAACCCGGCGCAGATGGCCCAGCTCAAGACCGAGATGCGCATCGCCGACGGCCAGGAGTGGGAGCGCTTCGCCGGCCTCGACCTGCCGGCGGCCGAGCTCGAGCAGTTCCTCAAGCGGGTGCCGTTCGCCCAGGTGTTTCCGCGCGGCCACGAGACCCCGACCATCCCGGTGCCCGCGGCGCTGCCGTTGCCGACCGGCGAGCGTATGTCGACCCAGGAAGGTTTTGGGCGCATCCTGTTCGAGCTCGCCGGCTCGCGCGAAGCTTTGGCCGATCGGATCGTTACCTTGTCGCCCGACGTCACGGTCTCGACCAATCTCGGCGGTTGGGTCAACCGGCGGGGCGTGTTCGACCGCAACGAGCGCGCCGACGTGTTCCGCGAGGAGAAGGTCGTCTCGACCTACAGCTGGCAGCTCGGCCAGAAGGGCCAGCACATCGAGCTCGGCATCGCGGAGCACAACTTCTTCCTGTTGATGGCGGCGCTCGGCCTGGCGGCGCCGCTGTTCGGCGCGCGCCTGCTGCCGGTCGGCACGCTCTACGACCCGTTCATCGAGCGCGGCCTCGATGCGCTCAATTACGCCTGCTACCAGGACGCGCGCTTCATGCTGGTGGCGACGCCGTCGGGCATCACCCTGGCGCCCGAGGGCGGCGCGCACCAGTCGGTCAAGACGCCGCTGATCGGCATGGGCCAGGACCGGCTGTCCTATTTCGAGCCGGCCTATATCGACGAGCTGGCGACCATCATGCGCTGGGGTTTCGACCACATGCAGGCCGAGCACGGCGGCTCGGTCTATCTGCGGCTGTCGACCCGCGGCCTCGCGCAGCCCAAGCGGGCCCTTGATGAGGCATTCAAAACGGCGGTGATCGACGGTGCCTACTGGCTGAAGCCACCGGCGCCCGGCGCCGAGTTGGCGATCGTCTATTCCGGCGCGGTCGCGCCCGAGGCGATCGAGGCGCACGCCCAGGTGCTGGAGGACGTGCCCGGCGCGGGCCTGCTCGCCATCACCTCCGCCGATCGGCTGCACGCCGGCTGGCGCGCCGCGGCGGCGGCGCGGCAGGCCGGCGACCGCGCGGCGCAGGCGCCGATCGAGCGCTTGCTGGCGCCGCTGGCGCACGATGCCGCCCTGGTCAGCGTGATCGATGGCCATCCCGCGACCCTGTCGTGGCTCGGCGCGGTCGGCCGTCATCGCGTGCACGCGCTCGGGGTCGACCATTTCGGCCAGTCGGGCGATCTCGCCAGCCTCTATCGCGTCTACGGTCTCGACGCCGAGGCGATCCTCGACGCCGCCGCCGCGCTGCTGGTCGAGCGCGTCCGCGCCGCCTGAGCGCGGCGTTCACTCCCACAACTTTCCCGCGCGTTCGGCGCAATTGATGATAGCGTGAGCGGTAGGCGCCCCTCCGGGAGGTCGGTTCATGCCGCAAGCTCGACCCGACCTCGCCGTCATCCCCGCCACCGTGCTCGAAGCACAGGCTGTCATGGTGCGCGGCAGCGGCTGGCCGGATTTGCCGTTGCGCATCACGCTGAAGGGCAAGCCGGCGCGGATCGCGCGGGTCGTCCAGGGTCATCCGGTGCCGGATGGCGTGCGCCCGAGTGGCGGCGCGTTTGCCCTGCGGATCGCGACCTATGGGTTGAAGCCGGACCGTCACGAGGTTTCCGTCGCGGGCGGTGACCTGACGCGCTCGGTGGGGTTCGACGTCGGCCCGCGTGCCCGGCCCAGCCGCACGGACCAAGAGAACGACGTCGGCCTGTCCTATTGGCGCAAGCTGGCGGTGTTCGAGCGGCGCTTCGGACATATCGGCTACGTGCCCGAGGGCGTGATGGCGGCGCGCCGGCGTAGCGTCGACCGGCTGCGTCGGACGTTCGGCCCGACACGCGGACGACGCGATCCGCACGGACGCGGCGGCGGTGTGTTCTTTTCCAACCCGGTCCCCGGCGGTACCAACTGGACCCCGGCGGGCCCGGCGCCGCTGGTGTACGGCACGGCCGGGAGATCCCCCGCCAACGCGGGCCGGGTGATCAGCCTCGCCGTCGATCCGGGCACGTCGAGCCGGATCTATGCCGGCACCGCGAACGCGGGCATCTGGCTGAGCCAGGACGGCGGCGCCACCTGGTCGGCGCGGACCGACGATCAAGCGTGCCTCGCGATCGGCGCGCTGGCGATCGATCCCAACGCGCCCAACCGCGTGTTCGCCGGGACCGGCGAGTACGACGCCGAAGGGATCGACGGCACGACCTTCGGCGCGGGGTTGCTCGCCTCGAGCGACTTCGGTGACAGCTGGACGCCGCTGGCGGCGGCCACCTTCGACCGCGCGGCGATCACCCGTATCCTGTTCGACCCCGGCGACACGGCGCAGCACATGTTCTTGGCGTGCGACGCCGGGGTCTATGAGAGCACCACTGGCGGCGCGAGCTGGACATTGATGCGCGCCGGCGCGGCGTGCGACCTCGCGCTGGTCGCGGTTCCCAGCGGGCTTCAGTTGATCGCCGGCTTTCATGGCGAGGGGCTGTATAGAAGCAGCCATTTCGGCGCCACGTGGTCGCCCTGGATGCCGGTCGACGATGTTTTCGGCAACGCCTTCCCCACCGCCATCGGACGCATCGCCATCGGACAGAGTCGCAACCACCCAAAGGCGTTGTGGGCCGCCTTCAGCATGCCGTTCGGCGGTCCGCTGGCGGGGCTCGCGAGAACCATCAACGGCCCCGGAGGCATCTGGACTCCAGTCACCCCGCCGGCCGCTCCCCCAGTGATCTACAGCACCGGCTACAATCTTCATGTCGCGGTGCATCCCGACACACCCGACATCGTTCATCTCGGCGTCAACCAGTTGTTCCGGACGCTGACCGGCGACGCGCCGTGGACGCTGGCCGACGCGGCCCCCACCACGCCCGCGGGGCTCCATGTCGACCACCACGCCCTCGCGTTCGATCCCGCCAACCCGCAGAACATCGTCGTCGGCTGCGACGGCGGCGTGTTCGGCTCCCTGGATGGCGGCACCAACTGGGACCACCGTAACCGCGGCATGGGAACCGTGCAGCTCTACAGCGTGGCCAACCATCCGCAATGGCGCGCCGTCATGCTTGGCGGCACCCAAGACAACAACGGCGGCTTCGCCACTGGCGCGCCGGCCTGGCAGCTCGATTTGTGGCCGTCGCAGGTCTGGCAAATTCCCGCCGGGGACGTGGTCGTCACGGCGATCGACCAGCACGCGCCGGCGACCATGTACTACATCGCCTACCTGGACCTGTACCGTTCGGACAACGGCGGTCTGGCTTGGACCCAGGTGTTCACCTTCCCGAATGGGAGCGAGTGGATC